>JALZCN010000371.1 GCA_030863045.1 Actinomycetota bacterium
CGCGCCAAGGGCTTGCTGATGGCACACCACGGACTCACCGAGCCCGAGGCGTTCCGCTGGATCCAACGCAGCGCGATGGATCGCCGGACCACCATGAAAGCGGTGGCCCAGGCCGTGCTGGACAGCCTGTCCTGAGGATCACATCTTCGTCACGACCAGCCGGGTGTCGTGCCCGATCGACGCTCACAGCATTACGGTCTGACGATCGAAATCGCGGAACGCCAGCACGGCTGCCCGGCAGCAGGCGTCTGTTCTGAGGAGAAACGCATGGCGCAGCGCACCCTGCTCCGGTCGGTGGCCCTTGCCGGCGCTCTGTCGATCCTGATGGTCGGCTGCGGTGGTGCCAACATCCCCCCAACCCAGGAGCCGGCCGGCAGTGGTCCGCCGGTGGAGACCTGTGAACCCGCTCAAGCCCAAGCCACCGGGCAGCCGGATACCCGACCGTTGAAGATCGGCACATTGCTACCTGAAACCGGTAGCCTGCAGTTTCTCGGTCCACCGCAATTCGCCGCGGTCAATGTGGCGATCAAAGACATCAACGCGGCTGGCGGGGTGCTCGGAAATCCAGTCACCGGCATCCGGGGCGACTCCGGTGACGACAAGACCGACACCGCGAACCAGACGGTGGATCGTGAGCTCGCGCAGGGGGTGCAAGTGATCATCGGTGCTGCCGCCTCCGGCGTGACCAAGCTGGTCATCGACAAGATCACCAATGCCGGTGTGGTCCAATTCTCGCCGGCCAACACCTCCGACGAGTTCACCTGCTGGCCCGACAGGGGCTTGTACTTCCGGACCGCTCCACCGGACTCGTTGCAGGCGCAGGCGTTGGCAGCGCTGATGGCCGCCGACGGCGTGCAGCGGATCTCCATACTGGCGCGCAATGACCCCTACGGCAGTGGCCTGGCCGACAACACGGTGGAGAATCTGCGTAAGGCGGGCATCCCGGGAAACCAGATCCAGAAGATCGTCTACGATCCGAACGCGACGTCCTACAACACCGAGATCGACGACGTACGGCAGTTCAACCCGGACGCGATCGCCGTGCTCGGCTTCGACGAATCGAAGAAGATTCTCGCCCGGATGAGCGAGGTGCAGATCGGGCCAGCTCACAAGCTCGTCTACGGCACCGATGGCAACATGGGCAACGCGCTGGGCGTTGGCCTACCGCCGGGCCTGCTCAACGGCATGAAAGGCACCGCCCCGATGACCGACCTTTCGGCCAATTTCGAGCAACGGCTCAGAGCCGAAGACCCCGGCCTGCTGGACACCAACTACGCAGGTGAATCCTATGATGCCGTCATTATCGTCGCGCTGGCCGCCGAGCGGGCGAAGTCGACAAAGGGGGTAGACATCGCCTCGGAAATCAACGGGATCACCAAGGACGGCGAGAAGTGCACCACCTTCCGGCGGTGCCGGGACATCATCGACAGCGGCGGCAATCCCGACTACGACGGTGTCACGGGTACCCTCGACTTCACCGCAGCCGGTGAGCGCTCTGTCGGCTCCTACGGAATCCTTAGGTTCAACGCGCAGAACAAGATCGAGGAAGCTGCCACCGAGTACCGCGTTGTGGGAAGCTGACGATCCGACAAGCTATGACGTCTCCCTAGAGCCGGCCAGGGTGCCCAGGTAGAGCTCGATGACCTTGGGATCGTTCATGAGTGCCGATCCGGTATCGGTATAAGCGTTACGACCCTGGTCCAGCACGTATCCCCGGTCGCAGACCTGCAGGCAGCGTCGCGCATTCTGCTCGACCATCACGATCGAGACGCCGGCCGAATTGATCTTCTTGCAGCGCACGAAAACGTCATCGGCGAACATCGGCGACAGCCCGGCGGAGGGCTCATCGAGAAGCAGGACCGACGGCTCCATCATCAGCGCCCGTCCCATCGCGACCATCTGCCGCTCTCCGCCAGACAACGCCCCGGCCTTGGTCTTGCGCCGCTCCCCAAGCAGCGGGAACAGCGAACACACCGCGTCGAACCGTTCGGTGAAGGTGCGTGGCCGCAGGTAGACCCCCATCTGCAGGTTCTCCTCGATGGTCAGCGAGCCGAACACGTTGTTGTTCTGCGGCACGTAGCCCACGCCCTTGGTAACCAGAGCATGCGCTTTCGCCGAGGTGATGTCGGAATTTCGCAGTGTGACGGTGCCGCCGCGCACGGGGATGAGCCCGAACATCGCCTTGAGCAACGTCGACTTGCCGGCCCCGTTGGGGCCAATGATGCCGACAATCTCCCCCTCGCGGAGGAAGAAGTTGCACTCCTGCAAGATGTTCACCCCGGGCAGGTAACCGGCCACCAGGTCGTCGGCCCGCAACAGCGCGCCCTGGGCCAGCTCGCGGTGCCGCTGCCGGGTCGCGGCGACCTCCGCGGGAGAAGATCCGTCACCGTCCACGGTCATGTCTCCGGCCTACGGCCCCGGTGTCAGTCACGGCTGCGTCGGTCACGGGTGCGTCGGTCACGGCAGCTGACAGGTCCTCGCCGCGTCGGATGGCCGCTTCCAGCTCGCTTTCGATCTCGGCGACGAGCGCTGCGGTCTGTCCCACCGGATTGCCCTCAGCGTCGAACTCCAGCGCATGGTCGTGGTGTGACCCCAGGTAAGCGTCGACCACAGCCTTGTTCGACGACAGCGCCTCCGCGCGGCCCTCTGCGATCACCCGGCCCTGGGACATCACCACCACCCAGTCACTGATGTCCCGGATAACGTCCATGTCGTGCTCGATGAACACCACGGTCATCCCATCATCGCGCAATGACTTGACGTGCTGCAGGAGGCTCTCCGTGAGCGCGGGGTTCACCCCCGCCATCGGCTCGTCGAGCATCACCACAGTCGGGTCCATCATCAGCGCCCTGGCCATCTCCAGCAGCTTTCGTTGCCCTCCGGACAAGCACCCGGCAAGATCCTCCGCCTTGGCGTCCAGCCGGAATCGAGACAGCAGCTCCATCGCCTTGCGGGTGTTGGCCTGCTCCTGCCGTCCCCAGGTGTTGAGCAGGGCGCCGAAGAACCGCTCCCCTCTCTGATGAGGCGCGGCCAGACGCATGTTGTCGAGCACGGTGAGTTTGGCGAGTGCCTTGGTGAGCTGGAAGGTGCGGACCACCCCGCGACGGGCCACCTGGTGGGAGGCGAGCCGGGACAACGACTTCCCATTAAACGTGCAGCGGCCGGTGTTGGGCCGGTCGAACCCGGTGAGCAGGTTGAACAGCGTGGTTTTACCCGCCCCGTTCGGACCGATCAGCCCGGTGATCCAGCCTCGCTGGAACTCCAGGTGTGCCACGTCAACGGCCCGCAGGCCACCGAACGAGCGGGTGATCGAATCAATCACCAGCACCGGATCGGGCTTGTGGACGCCCGGCTCGGCAGCCACCCCGGCAGACGGATGCTCAGCGCGCATCGAGCAGCACCTCACTCCTCTTACCGAAGATGCCCTGCGGTCGGAACGCCATCAGCAGCGCCACGGCCAGTCCCACCAGGATGAACCGGATAGCGCCGACATCTTGATTGTCGATAAACGAGATGAGGGGGTTACTACCCGCCGTGGCCTGGCGGAGCAAATTGTCGGTGATCGAAAGCACGAACCAGAAGATCATGGCGCCGATAACCGGACCGAGCACTCGGCCGGCCCCACCGATGATGAGCGCGGCGTAGGCGAAGAAAGTCTGCGGCGGCGAGTAGAAGTCCGGCGTGAGCGACTGCGTGGTCAGCGCGTAGACGATCCCACCGACCGCTCCGAAGACCCCACCTAGCACCAATGCCTGCATCTTGTAGACGAAGACGTTCTTGCCCAGTGCCCTGGCGGCATCCTCGTCCTCGCGGATCGCCTTGAGCACCCGCCCCCATGGGCTGCGCACCAGCAGGAACACCACGATCAACGACAGGCCCACCACCGCCCAACCCACGCAGATCGACCACAGGTCCTGTCCCAGGAAACGTACCCCGAGCAGCTCATAGAAGCGGCCGTTGTCGAACGGGCTGAGCTGCCGAAAACTGTCCCCATACCCCGTGAGGCCCTGGGTCCCACCAGAGAATTCGGTCATCGAGGTCGACCGGGTGATCAGCCGCAGGATCTCCGCCGCCGCGATCGTGACAATTGCCAGATAGTCCGCCCGCAGCCGCAGCGTCGGAATCCCCAGCAACAACGCGAGTACCACACCGGCGGCCATCCCCAGCAGCACGCCCGCCCACAGCGGCAGTCCGAACCGCACCACCGCGATGCCCATGCCGTATCCACCGACCAGCGCGAAGGCGATCTGGCCGAAGTTGAGCAGGCCGGTGTAGCCGAAGTGGATGTTCAGACCGATCGCAAGCAAGGCAAGGAAGATCGCCGACGGGCCGACCAGCGCGGCGATACCGTTGGTGAGCAGACTCGGGACGTCGATCATCGCTCACCCGATCCGCGCGCGACTGCCGAGCAAACCCTGCGGTCTGATCACCAGGATGACGATGAGGACCGCGAGCCCACCCAGATACTTGAGGTCGACCGGAATGACCTGGGCAGACACCTGCACCAGCAGTCCAACGATCAGGCAACCCAGCAGGGCACCGTAGGCGGTGCCCAGCCCACCGAGGATCACCCCAGCAAACATCAGCAGCAGCAAAGCGAAGCCCATCTCGTACTGCACCGTCCCGGCCAGCTCGGATAGCCCGAACAACACGCCGCCCAGCGCCGCCAGCGCGCCAGCCAGAATCCACACGAACAGCACCACCCGCTCGACATTGATGCCTGACGACGCGGCAAGGTCACGATTGTCGGAAACCGCCCGCATCGCCTTGCCGATCCGGGTTCGCTGCAGTAGCAGCGCGATCCCGACCAGGACGGCAAGACTGATCACAATCGTGGCGACGTCCTTATCGGTGATGCGGATGAACCCGTAGTC
>JALZCN010000384.1 GCA_030863045.1 Actinomycetota bacterium
CTTGCTGGTGACGACGACGATGTCACCGTCGGCCAGCCACGGCGCAGCGCTGACCAGCGTGCCGGTCAGATCATCGCCGGGCCGGAACTCAGGCAGCCCCCGAACCGGCAGGATGCGGACCTCATCCGGCGCCGCATGGTCGTTCACACCGCGCGACCGGCGAGACCCAGGGCTGCCTTGGCCATCGCCGCAGTTGCCGCTACGTCCGTCATCAGCAGTGCGACTTCCCGAACCTCCACCCCGGACACCGTCGCCCGATCCCCGGTGTGCACCAGCCACCCGTCCAGGATTCCACCCGCGCTGCGCGCACCGTAGTGCGCCGCAACCGCGCCGGCGTCGCAGGGCACGCCGATGGCAGCCAGGCACGCCTCGGCCATCCCGCGCACCGCGTGGCCTCCGACAATCGGGGAGAGCCCGACCACCCGCGCGGTAGCGCTGCGCAGCGCGTGCCGGATCCCCGGTACGGCCAGCACGGTGCCGATCGACACCACCGGATTGGACGGTGCGAGCAGCACCGCGTCAGCCCCGGCGATCGCCTCCCGGACCCCAGCAGCTGGCTCGGCGACATGGGCTCCCACCGGCACGAACTCGCTGGCCGGGAGCGCTGCGCGGTGCCGGATCCACCACTCCTGGAAGTGCATCGCGCGGCGGTCGTGGCCGTCGGTGACCACCACGTGGGTCTCGCACCGATCGTCGGTGGCCGGCAGCAGTCGAACCCCGGGGCGCCACCGGTCGCACAGTGCCGCCGTGACGGCGGACAGCGGGTAACCGGTGTGCAGCATCTGGGTGCGCACCAGGTGCGTGGCCAGGTCCTTGTCGCCCAACCTGAACCAGTCCGGATCCGCGCCGTAGCTCGCCAGCTCCGCCATGACCACCCAGGTTTCCCCGGCCCGTCCCCAGCCACGCTCGACGTCGATCCCGCCACCGAGGGTGTACATGCAGGTGTCCAGATCCGGACAGATCCGCAGCCCGTGCAGCCAGATGTCGTCGCCGGTGTTGACCACCGCGGTGATCTCATGCTCGCTCGGGGCACGGTTGTCAGCGAGCCCGACAGGCGGCAGGCCCAGCGCGGCCTTCACCCCGAGCAGGAACCGGGCGCCACCGACGCCGCCGACCAGCACCACCACCTTCATGGCAGATCAGGGTTGGTCGTTGGCTGAGGGCTGATGGTCAAATGTGATCTGCACCTGCTGGGAGGGTATGAAACGTTCTGAGTCCACATAAGACCGGTAGGAAGCCCGGTCGGCGGGAGTGAGCGCGACGTCGTTGACGAAGGGGGTGAGCAAGTTGCGAGGCCAAAGTCGTCGCGCCCGTACTGCGTTGACCTCTGCGCAGAACACCACGATGACCGCCTGCAGGTACAGCCAGGCCAGCAACCCGAGCACCAGTCCGAAGACACCGTAGATCTGCGAGGCACCGCTGAGTTGCTGGCTGACGACTAACGCGCCCACGATCTGAAGCCCCTGTACCGCGACCCCGGCGCCTATAGCACCGGGCATCAGGTCAGCCAACGGAATGTCGCGGGCGGTCAACACCCGAAACCCGACGAGGAACGCGCCCACGTTGGCGATCGTCGCGACGGCGATCGCCGCAATACGCACTCCGGCGCCGAGGCCATAGCTGGCGGCCACCGGGCCGACCGTGGCCAGCGCGGTGGTTATCAGCAGGACTGCGCCGATCAGGACGAACAACACCAAGCCGCGCAATCGGGATACCACTGGGTCGGGGCGGGCGTAACGCGGCACGGCCCAGACCCGATTCAACGCCGTCTGGATGGCCACCGAAACGCCCAGGCCTCCGTATACCGCGCCGAGGATGCCCAAGACCACACCCAGGCTGCTGCCGCGGATCGCGCTGACGTTCTCCTGTAGCTGCGGGCCGATAATCGGGAATTGCTGCAGCGCCGAGCCGAGCACCGTCTGCTGTAGGGCGGGATCGTTCTCCAACGTGAAGCCCAGCACGCTGACCAGCAGCAGCAGTCCGGGAAACAGCGAGACGAA
The DNA here is from genome assembly GCA_030863045.1 of Actinomycetota bacterium. Taxonomy (GTDB): domain Bacteria; phylum Actinomycetota; class Actinomycetes; order Mycobacteriales; family Pseudonocardiaceae. The sequence continues at coordinate 2,001 of JALZCN010000384.1, forward strand.
ACCGTAGTAGGTGATCAGGACGGCGAGGTAGCCACCCTGGTCGTCGATGAATTTGTAGATCACTGCCAACGGGAAGCCCAACCAGGAATGACGCTGCTGGAAGTCGTCCAGTCGAGCCGCTACACCCATCCCCGTGTCCTTGCTGTCCCCCGGCTAGTACCACCGGACTTCGACGTTAGTCGGATGTCGACATAACTTGTCAACGCCAGAAAAGGAACTCCCGCAGGCCGGCGGCCGCGGCCAGCGGATCTCCGCCAAGCCCAGCAAAGATCGTGAAGCTGGCGGTGAACAACGCATTTCCCACCGCCGGCACGCCGATGATCAATACGAACAGCAGCAAGGGCGCGTACCAGCCGAGGTTGCCGGCGAAGCGGCTAACCTGGCGGGGCAGGTAGGGCTCCAGAGCGCCGAACCCGTCCAGCCCCGGCACCGGCAGGATGTTGAGCACGAACGCGAGCACCTGCACCAGCGCCAGGTAGGACAAGCCCGCTGCCAGGCCCTCCGGGAGCCCGATGGTGGCCACCACGGCGGTGAGCGCGGCGCCCAGCGTCAGGTTGGTCAGCGGACCGGCTAGCGACACCGCCGAGGCGACCGCTCGAGAACGCAGCGCGGCCTGGTTGATCCACACCGCACCACCGGGTAGCGGTATCCCGCCCAGAGCCAGCAGCGCCAGTGGCAACAGCAGCGACATCACCGGGTCGGTGTAGCGGCGGATGTCCAGCGTGAGGTACCCCTTGGCGCGCACCGAACGGTCGCCACCCCGGTAAGCCGTCAGGGCATGCCCGAATTCGTGCAGGCACAGTGCGACCGCCCACCCGGCGAGGACCAGGAGCACGACGCCGGCGGTGCGGGCCGTGCTGCCGGCCAGCGCCGCAAGCGCGCCGCCGACCACGGTAGCTGCGACCAACAGCAGGAACAGCGGGCTGGGGGCCAGGGCAGTGGCACGCACGGGCTCACTCTCGCTCACCGGCTCCCTCAGGCGCCTGTTGGGGTAAACGGCAGTGGCTACGCGGCGTGTCAACGTCGACACGCTGCGCCCACAATATTAACTCGGCCGGATAAGTTGCGTCAGCGATGACAGGGGTGTAATCACAGACTTGTTATTCTCCGGCCACAGCCCGGGGAGGTGGCGAACCGGGGGAGGCAGCTCTATGGCGAGGAGGGCGGACCGCCATGGATGAGACTGACGGCAGGTGGCCGACGAACGGGAGGGTCGAGCATCGGGGGGATCGCTGGAATCTGCTCGACGAGCTTGATCAGTACGACTGGCAGGAGCGGGCGCTGTGCGCCCAAACCGATCCGGAAGCGTTCTTCCCCGAGAAGGGGGGATCGACCAGGGAGGCGAAACGGATTTGCGCGAGTTGCGAAGTCCGGGCGGAGTGCCTCGACTATGCGCTGGCATTTGATGAGAGGTTCGGTATTTGGGGCGGTTTGTCCGAACGAGAGCGTCGCAGACTGAAACGCCGCGTCATCTGACGATCGCTCCCCGGAGGCCACGCTGCTTGTCCGGGGACGTTACCGTGTGGCGCCCCACCAACGGGGATGGACGGGAGGAGTTGGTGTGTCGCGCACTGCTGGGACATCCGCCGGTGATCACCCTGGCGGTGACCACGCTGCGGGTGACCAGGATGCGGCCCCTGTGGGAGGTTTGCGCA
>JALZCN010000400.1 GCA_030863045.1 Actinomycetota bacterium
CGCCAGCTTCGCGGCGATCCGCACCGGTAGGTGGTAGCGATCAATCCAGTCTTCGGTCAGCGCGACGACTCCGCTCTTCCCGGACCGCAGGGCGTCCCAGGTCGATGCGACGTCCCCGCCGAGAGGCGTGGTCGCCCCCAGGCCGGTGACGACAACCTCAGTAGTCATCGGCGCCTCCGCGGAGATGAGTGCGTCGGCATGCGTCATTTGGCGCCTCCGCGGAGACGAGTGCGTCGGCGCGCGTCATGTGGCCTTGGCGACGTAGTCCACCGCGTCACCGACGGTCTTGAGGTTGGCCAGGACGTCGTCGGGCACCTTGACGCCGAACCGGTCCTCCACCTGTACGGCGATCTCCACCATGGACAGGGAGTCGATGTCCAGCTCGTCCACGAAGGACTTCTCTGGCGTGATCTCGCTGGTTTCGACGCCCGCTACCTCGTTCACAATTTCGGCGAGGCCACGGAGGATCTCCTCGTTCGTCACTGGCCTTTATCCCTTCTTTTGATCAACGAAGATCGGGGCCGACTGCCCCAAACTGCGTGCATTCTCCCGGTCCGCGGTGCGGGGGTCACGGCAGGACCACCGCCTGGCCCGCGTAGGACAGTCCGGCACCGAATCCGACGAGCAACGCGAGGTTGCCGGAACGGACTCGGCCTTCAGCTCGCATGTGGTCCAGTGCGAGCGGTATCGACGCCGAAGACGTATTACCCGAGTGGACGATGTCGTCGGCAACCACCAGATCCTCGCGGGCGCCGGCTGCCCGCAGACGTTTGGCGATGGCTTCGACGATGCGCAGGTTTGCCTGATGGGGCACCAGCACGTCGACATCGGCCGGGCTGAGCCCGGCGAGTTTCAGCGCCCGCAGCGCGACCGGTGCGATCTTCGTGATCGCCCACCGGTACACCTCCTGGCCCTCCTGGCGAATGAAGGAGTTGCGGTCGGCGACCACGATGGTGTCGACCAGATCCCCGGCGCTACCGGCGGAGATCGGGCCGATCCCCGGGCGCTCGTTGGGGTCAACCGGGCCGACCACTGCCGCACCCGCGCCGTCGGCGAAAATGATGCACGTGGAGCGGTCCATGGGATCCACCCAGTCGGACAGCTTCTCCGCGCCGATCACCAGCACGTGCCGCGCGGAGCCGGCGCGGATCATGTCGGATGCGGTTCCCAGCCCGTAGCAGAAACCGGCGCAGGCGGCGTTGATGTCGAAGGCGGGAGCGGCGCGCACCCCGATCCGGTCTGCGGTCTGCCCGGCCGCATTGGGAATGTATGAGGGCATCGTGCAGGTCGCGACCAGCACCGCATCGATGTCCGAGGGGGCCAGCCCGGCGTCGGCGAGCGCCTTGGCGCCGGCATCGACTGCCATGTCAACCACCGATTCGTCGCGGGCGAAACGCCGCTCGATGATGCCCACCCGGTTGCGGATCCACTCGTCTGTGGTGTCCACCCCGCGGGCGGCGATGTCGGCGTTGGTCACGATTTGCTCGGGTTGCCTGCTGCCCAAGCCAAGGATGCGGGCGCCCTCGGTCGGAGCGAGCTGGCGAAGCCTGGGGCTCACGCGGGTGATCCGGAGTGGACGGCTGCTGAATGCGCACACATCAGACCGGCGACCTTGTCGAGGTCCTCGGGAGTCTTCAACGCCAGCGTGACGGTGCCTTTCAGGTCGCGCCTGACCAGGCCGGACAGGGTGCCGGCGGGGGGCAGCTCAACCGTTGCGGTGACAGCCGCGGCGCGCAGCGCTGCCATACAGGAGTCCCAGCGGACCGGCTTGGTCACCTGCGCGACCAGCCGGCGCAGCATCTCCGCGCCGCCGGTCACTACCTCACCGTCAGCGTTGGAGAGCAACGGGCGCGCGGGGTCCTTGGCGGTGAGATGGGCGGAGTACTCAGCAAGTGCATGCTCGGCGGGGGTCATGAACCGGGTGTGGAAAGCACCCGCAACGGGCAGCGGTGTCACCCGCGCTTGGGCGGGTTTGTGCTGCGCTAGGGCCGCCAGCGCGTCGAGGT
>JALZCN010000437.1 GCA_030863045.1 Actinomycetota bacterium
ACGTGCGGTTCCTGCCCAACCCGTTCTGGATCCCGGAATTGCGGGATTTCACTGGGTTGGACACCGATGTCCGCAACTACGTGCTGGGCCAGGAGGGCGCTGAGGAGTTCCTGGACCGCTACCACGAACTGCTAGGACTGATCAGCGGTGGCTACCGGCGTGAAGGCAAGCGCTACCTCACCCTCGCGGTGGGGTGCACCGGTGGTAAACACCGCAGCGTGGTCATGTCGGAGGCGTTGGCCGCCCGGCTCGGCAAGGAGGACGGGATCACGGTCAAGGTGATGCATCGGGACGTGGGTCGCGAGTGACGCGGGGGCTGAAGGCTGTTGCGCTGGGCGGCGGCCATGGACTGTACGCCACGCTGCTGGCGCTGCGAGCCATCACTGACCACGTCACCGCGGTGGTCACGGTCGCCGACGACGGTGGCTCGTCAGGGCGGCTGCGCCGGGAGCTGGATGTGCTCCCGCCGGGTGACCTGCGGATGGCGCTGACTGCACTGGCGGCCGACGACGGTGCCGGGGCCCGTTGGCGGCAGGTGTTCCAGCACCGCTTCGGTGGCACCGGGGCGCTGGCCGGTCATGCCGTGGGGAATTTGGTGATGGCAGGGCTGCTGGAAGTCCTGGGTGATCCGGTGATGATGCTGGACGAGGCGTGCCGGCTGCTCGGAGTGACCGGGCGGGTACTGCCGATGACCGTCGAACCGCTGGACATCGAGGCCGATGTGGCGGGCCTGGACAGTGATCCGGGCGTCCTGCGACGGATCCGTGGCCAGGTAGCGGTGGCCACCACGCCGGGGCGGGTACAGCGCGTGTGGCTGCGTCCCGAGCGACCGCGAGCGTGCGTTGAAGCGGTCCGCGCGGTCGGTGAGGCCGATCTCGTCGTGCTGGGGCCGGGGTCGTGGTTCACCAGCGTGCTACCGCACCTGCTGGTTCCCGACCTGGCCCAGGCGCTGACCACCACGGTGGCTCACCGGATCCTGGTGCTCAACCTCGTCCCGCAGCCGGGGGAAACCGCCGGGTTCTCCCCGGAACAGCACCTGACCGTGCTGCGTGACCACGCACCGTCTGGATTCACGGTGCAAGCGGTCCTCGCCGATGCCGATACCGTGGCCGTGCCCGCTCGGTTGCACCGCTGCGCAGAGGTGCTCGGTGGGCACGCGTACCTTGACCGGGTCGCCGACAACGGTTCTGCCGATCGCCACGATCCGGTAGCACTGGCCGCAGCGCTGCGTCGGATACTGAGACCTGCTGGCAGGGTCGAAGCATCGGCACTGAGACCTGCTAGCAGGGTCGAAGCATCGGCACTGAGACCTGCTGGCAGGGTCGAGGCATCGGCACTGAGACCTGCGGACAAGCCGCACCTGCAAGGGGAGGAGATGCACCGGTGGCCATGACCTCTGCCGTCAAGGACGAGCTGAGCCGGCTACGGGTGACCAAGACCTGCTGCCGGCGAGCGGAAGTCTCCTCACTGCTGCGCTTCGCCGGTGGGCTGCACATCATCGCGGGGCGGGTCGTGGTGGAGGCCGAGTTGGACACCGGCTCCGCCGCCCGCCGGCTGCGCCGGGAGGTGCACGAGCTGTACGGGCACAACTCCGACGTGCACCTCATCACGGCAGGTGGCTTGCGCAAAGGTACCTGCTATGTGGTGCGGGTAGTTCGTGACGGGGAGGGGCTGGCCCGCCAGACCGGGCTCCTGGACGTGCGCGGCCGTCCGGTTCGGGGGTTGCCCCCGCAGGTCGTCTCCGGCGGCTTGTGCGATGCCGAGGCATCCTGGCGTGGGGCGTTTCTCGCGCACGGGTCGCTCACGGAGCCGGGCCGTTCGGCCGCGCTGGAGGTGACCTGTCCGGGACCGGAAGCAGCGCTGGCGCTGGTCGGGGCGGCTCGCCGGCTGGGCATTTCGGCCAAGGCGCGCGAGGTCCGCGGCGCCGATCGAGTGGTGATACGCGACGGGGACGCCATCGGTGCGCTGCTCACCCGGCTCGGCGCACATGACTCGGTGCTGGCCTGGGAGGAGCGCCGGGTGCGCCGCGAAGTCCGCGCCACCGCCAACCGGCTGGCCAACTTCGACGACGCCAACCTGCGCCGATCTGCGCGTGCGGCGGTGGCCTCGGCGGCGCGGGTCAGCCGGGCCCTGGAATTGCTCGGGCCCGGCATTCCGGGTCACCTGCTCACGGCGGGCCGGTTGCGGCTGGAGCACCGGCAGGCCTCTCTAGAGGAGCTGGGGCAACTCGCCGATCCGCCGCTGACCAAGGACGCCGTGGCGGGCCGGATTCGCCGGCTGCTCGCGATGGCCGACCGGCGTGCCGAAGAGCTCGGGGTGCCGGACACCGAATCCGCCGTCACCTCCGACATGCTGGAGGCATAGCGAACACCCCGCAGCTCCCCCTCCCGGGGGGCCTACGCAATGGCAACCGCCGATAGGGTGGCGTCCTAGGGCGTCAGGCTCAAGATTGTCGGGCGCAGATTGTCAGGCACAAGTGGTCAGGCGCAGCCGTGCGGGCATGGCGCCGACCGTGTGCTGGTGTGGACAGGGAACTGTGTTGAGGGAGATGGCAACGTGACAGTTCGGGTAGGGATCAACGGATTCGGCCGCATTGGGCGGAACTTCTGGCGCGCCGTGCAGTCCGGCGGCCATGACATCGAGGTGGTGGCGTTCAATGACCTCGGAGACGTCGCGACCATGGCGCACCTGCTGAAGTACGACAGTGTGCTGGGCCGGCTGGCAGAGGACGTGCACGTCACCGATGACGGTATCGCGGTGGGCGGCAAGACCATCAAGGCGCTGGCGGAGCGGGACCCGGGCGCGTTGCCCTGGGGTGACTTGGGCGTCGATGTGGTCCTGGAGTCGACAGGGTTGTTCACCACAGCGGAGGACGCCCGAAAGCATGTCGACGAAGGCGGTGCCAAGAAAGTGGTCATCTCTGCGCCGGCCAAGGGCGAGGACATCACCGTGGTGCCCGGGGTCAATGACTCCAAGCTGGACGGTTCCGAGACGGTGATTTCCTGTGCCTCCTGCACTACCAACTGCCTGGGCCCGATGGCCAAGGTGCTGCATGACGCGCTGGGTATCGAGCAGGGCCTAATGACCACCATTCACGCCTACACGCAGGACCAGAACTTGCAGGACGGTCCGCACAAGGATCTGCGCCGGGCCCGCGCCGCCGCGGTCAACGTGGTGCCGACTACTACCGGGGCGGCCAAGGCCATTGGGCTGGTGCTGCCGGAGCTCAACGGAAAGCTGGACGGCTTCGCGCTGCGGGTGCCGATCCCCAATGGATCGATCACTGATCTGTCCGCCGAGGTCTCCCGGGACACCAGCGTCGAGGAGGTCAACGAGGCCTTCCGGGCCGCCGCCGATGGTCCGCTGAAGGGCATCCTGCGCTACAGCGAGCAGCCGATCGTGTCCTCGGACATCATCACCGACCCGGCATCGTGCATCTTCGACGCGCCGATG
>JALZCN010000497.1 GCA_030863045.1 Actinomycetota bacterium
GTACCGGCCGGATTCCACCGGGAGGCCGTCTTGCCCGTCGGCGGTGATCCGCGTGCTGATGTAGCGCTGATCGCGGGTGAACTCACCGGTCGGGTTGAGGTATCTGCCGGCGGTTGCGGTGTCGGACATGTCAGCTCCTGGGCTTGATGCTGCGGAGATCTCGTCGTGACGAATGGGTACCCCGGATTACGCCGGCAACGGCCAGTACTTGGGAGGAGATGCACCATGACGACCCACGACGGCAGTTCCGATCCGTGTTGCGTGCCGGTGCCAGACACCGCGATGGCCACCGGCAGCGAGTACGGCGAGCCGGGTGAGCGGCTCGACGAGCGCCCGTTGCGCCCGGACGAGGCGGCGCTGCTGGCAGATCTCACGGGATCGGGGGACGTGACCGAGGCTGTGGAGGACTCGGCGGCCGCAGAAAGGGCAGTCGAAAACGATTCCGTCTTACCTGTCGACGTGGGCAGCCGCGACGACGACGATGACGATGACCCATTAACGCCGGAGTTCCGCCCTCCGCGGGACGGTTGACCGACGCATGGGATGTATTGGCGGCTCACTTGTCTGCCGGACAGGTCTTGCTATCTCAGGAAAGCATCCGCTCGTGCCTTGAAGACCTGGTGCGGCGGCAGGCGGGAAGGCCTGATATCGCGCAGATCGAGGCCGACCGTCCCGCCGCCGCATCTCGGTGCACCCTGCAGGCTTCGACTTCCGGTCCCAATCTTGCAGGCCGATCGGACGACCTGTTACCGGAATCGACGCAAACCGTGGCGTACTAACGCCCCTCGCCGCAACGATGAAAGATTTCGACGGGTTGGGCGGTGACAACGACTCGCCGATCCCCGGAGGTCTACACCTCGGCCAGTTCCTCGACACGACATTCACTACGAGCGGGTCTGGACGCGCGGTGATGACCGCCCTCTACTGCTGCTGCGGCCGGTCGAGTCCTGGCACCCTCGAGGGGAGCCCGCACTCAGTCACCGAACTGGATACGATCGCTAGGAGATCACCCATGAAAGCGGCCACTGCCGGTCTCCACGCTGTCGTGCTCGGTGCAAGCATGGCCGGCCTGTTGGCCGCCCGGGTCCTGGCCGATGCTTACACTCGGGTGACGGTCGTTGAGCGGGACATCCTGCCGCCTGGTCCCGCCGACCGTCGGGGCGTGCCGCAGGCTCGTCACGCGCACGCTCTGCATGCCCGCGGCCGGGAACTGCTCGACGAGCTGTTCCCCGGCTTCACCGAGCAACTGGTGCAGGCCGGCGCGGTGACCGCAGACACTCTGGGCGGCATCCGCATCCACATCTCAGGGCAGCTGCTGCGCCAAGCCGACATCGGGCTGCTCGCGTTGTGCGCCAGCCGTGCCTTCGTCGAGGGCCACCTCCGCCAACGAGTCCGTGCGCTGCGGGCGGTGCGTTTCGCCGAAGGCTGCGACGTGCTCGGTCTGGTCACTGATGACGAGCAGCGCCGGGTTACCGGAGTGCGGATCGCGCACCGCCAGGGCGGGGGCCCGGAGCAGACGGTGCCCGCCGGTCTGGTCGTTGACGCCACCGGCCGGGGTTCGCGCACACCGGTGTGGCTGGAGCAGCTCGGCTACTCACGTCCCGCAGTTGACCGGGTCGAGATCGGGCTGGGGTATGCCAGCCGTCGTTACCGGCTGCGCCCGGGTGCCCTGGGTAACGACGCGGCCATCCTCACCGGGCCAACCCCGGTCAACTCACGGGCCGCGGGTATCAGTCCCTTGGAGAGCGGGCAACACCTGGTCACGCTGGCCGGCATCCTTGGGGACCATCCGCCGCTGGATCCAGCTGGGTTCGCTGCATTCGCGGCCAGCATCTGCTTCCCCGACGTCGCCGAGGCACTGGTGGGTGCCGTCCCGGTGGACGACCCGGTGGGTTTCCGGTTCCCGGCCAGCGTGCGTCACCGTTATGAGCGGTTGCGTCGTTTCCCGGCCGGCCTGCTGGTGATCGGGGACGCGGTGTGCTCGTTCAATCCCATCTACGGGCAAGGCATGACGGTGGCCGCGATGCAGGCAACGACACTGCGGGATCTGCTGCGCGGCGGGCCACCGCCCGCGCCCCGACGGTACTTCCGGCGGATCGCGAAGATGATCGACACACCGTGGGACATCGCCGTCGGCGCTGATCTGGCCTTCCCCGGCGTGCCGGGCCGGCGCACCGTCAAGGTGCGCATAGTCAACGCCTATGTGCCCCGGTTACATGCCGCGGCCAGTTCCGATAGCTCACTGGGGCGGGCCTTCGCCCGGGTGGTGGGCATGGTCGACCGGCCGGAGGTACTGGTGCGGCCCGACCGGGCCCTACGCGTGCTATGGGCACACCTGCGCGGTGTGCCGTCCCCGACCAACGGCCCGGCTTCGGGGGCCGGCGTATCCGGATCCGCCGCACAGTCACCGGCCGGATCGACCGGCTAACGGCCACGAGCTGTCCGAGCATTTCGGCATTGCCGGCGGTCGTCCAATTGCCGGTTCAGCCAGCGTCGTCCAATTTGCCGCCTCAGCCGGCCGTGCTGACCTCGACGGGGAGGGTCACCGACACGTCGGGGTGCAGCCGCACGGTTACCTGGTAGGAACCGGCGGACTTGATATGCCCGCCGATGTCGACCGCTCTCCTGTCCAACGGAGGGCCACCGGCGGTGCGGACCGCGTCGACGACATCGGCTGCGGTGACCGACCCGAACAGCTTCCCGCCGGATCTGGCCCCCTTGGCCGTCACGGACACCGTGCCCATGCCAGACAGCCTGTCAGCAATCTCCCGAGCGTGGTCGAGGTCGCGGATCTGGCGGGCTTGCTGAGCTCGACGGATGGTGGCCACCTGCTTCTCCGCGCCCTTGGTGGCCACGATGGCCAGCTGGCGGGGCAGCAGATAATTGCGGGCGTAGCCGTCCTTGACCTGCACCAGATCGCCGGGTCCGCCGAGTTGCGGGACATCAGCAGTGAGGATGATCTTCACGGTTGTCGCTTCTTCCGGCGTCAGCGTGCGGTGGAGGTGTAGGGCAGCAGCGCCACCTCGCGAGCGTTTTTCACCGCGATCGCGACGTCTCTCTGATGCTGGCTGCAGTTGCCGGTAACCCGGCGGGCCCGGATCTTGCCGCGGTCGGAGATGTACTTACGCAGCAGTCCGGTGTCCTTGTAATCGATAGCGGCGCCCTTGTCCTTGCAGAACACGCAAACCTTCTTCTTGGGTTTGCGCACCGGCGGCTTGGCCATGGCTGGGTACTCCTGAGTGAGTCGCGAGATGAGGGATCAGAAGGGGGGCTCGTCGTCGTAACCACCGGCGCCGTTGCCCGAGCCGGCCGGCGCCCCGGCTTGCGGCGCCGAGCTCCACGGGTCGTCGGAAGCCCCACCGGACGAGCCGTAGCCGCCGCTGCCCGATGCCGCGCCCTGACGACTGGCCTTGTTGACCTTGGCGGTGGCGTAACGCAACGAAGGACCGACCTCGTCGACCTCCATCTCCATCACGGTGCGCTTCTCGCCTTCCCGGGTCTCGAACGAGCGCTGACGCAGCCGTCCACTGACGATCACTCGCATGCCTCGGGTAAGGGATTCAGCGGTGTTCTCCGCGGCTTGCCGCCAGATGTTGCACCGCAGGAACAGCGCCTCGCCGTCCTTCCACTCGCCAGTCTGGCGATCGAAGGTGCGCGGCGTGGAAGCCACCGTGAAGTTGGCCACCGCCGCGCCGGATGGGGTGAACCGCAGCTCTGGATCAGCGGTCAGATTTCCGATCACCGTGATAACGGTTTCGCCAGCCACGTTAGCCCTTCCTCTTGGTTTCGCGCCGCAGCACCTTGGTGCGTAGCACTGACTCGTTGAGCGACAGCTGCCGGTCGAGCTCCGCCACGGTGTCGGGCGTACACGAGAGGTCGACCACCGCGTAAATGCCCTCGGTACGCTTGGCAATCTCGTAGGACAACCGGCGCTTGCCCCAGACGTCGACCTTCTCGACGTTACCCCCTTGGGACTTCACGACACCAAGGAACTGGTCCAGCGATGGCGCCACGATGCGCTCGTCAAGTTGCGGATCGAGGATGACCATCATCTCGTAGCGACGCATGAAGAACACCTACCTCC
>JALZCN010000522.1 GCA_030863045.1 Actinomycetota bacterium
ATCTCATCGGCCAGGACGCCGCCCGGCTTGGCGAACCGGGAGGCTCGGCCGGGTCAATGATGGAGAACCTGGTTGTCATGGAGCTTGCCCGACAGCTGACCTGGTCGGAAGAACGAGGCCGGCTGTACCACTACCGCACGAAGGACAAGCTCGAGGTCGATGTGGTGATCGAGACGCCCGACGGTCGAGTGATAGGGGTCGAGGTGAAATCCGGCGCGACGGTACGCACGGAAGACCTCGCCGGATTGCGGAGCTTGGCAAGACTCCTCGGTGACCGCTTCGTCGCCGGCTATGTGCTCTACACCGGTCAGCAGACCCTGCCGTTCGGCGAGAAGATCAGGGCGATACCCATGGACGCACTCTGGCGCCTCGCACCCTGACGTCCGATCTGCCTGTTCACCGTTGGTGTGACTTACTCTTTCCCGGCGGCCCTGGACGGACAACGTCGCCGAAGGACTTCACCAGCCTGATGAACGACCTGGAATCCCGGGTGTCAACGCACTCCCAGACTCCACGTGGTTCTATCCCGGCCACGGCAAGGACTCCACTCTCGGCGCCGAGCGCCCCCACCTCGCCGAGTGGCGCGCCCGGGGCTGGTGACTTCGGCCGATGACCACCGACTAACCGGCCATGTGGCCACTAGCCGAGCGTCTAACTGACCGTTCGGCGAGAAAATCAGGGCCGTACCCATGGACGCACTCTGGTGCCTCGCACCCTGATCGCGACGTAGCTGAGGACGATGTAGCTCAGGACGATGTCGCTGAGGACACAGTCACCGGCCACGCCATACCGGTGGCCGGTGCTCCAGTGCGGCGGCCCGGCCTTCCGCGGCGTCCTGGGTGGCATTGGCCACCAACCGCATCGTCTCACCGAACCGGATCGCGTCCACAGCGGACATGTCATAGGCGCGGCGGGCCACTTCCTTGGTGGCCCGGGCGGCCAGCGGGGCGGCGGCGAGCAGCCGATCGGCCAAATCTCGGGCGGCAGAGAGCAGCGATGAGTGCGGCACAATCCAGCCGGCGAGTCCAATCTCCTTGGCCCGCTCGGCGTTGATCTGCTCGCCGGTGAGGAGCAGCTCCATGGCATGTTGCCAGCCGATCCGCTGCGGCAGTCGGATGGCGCCGACGATCGTGGGGGCGCCGATCCGCACCTCCGGGTAGCCGAAGACGGCCTGCTCGCTGGCGATGACGAAGTCGCACCAGGTGACCATGGTCAGCCCGTAACCCAGGCAGTACCCGTTCACCGCGGCGATCACCGGCTTATAGATCTCCCAGCCACTCTCGAAGGAGTTGACGGTCGGCTTCTCCCAGAAGGTGCCAGGGAACTCGCCGGCGGGATTGCCCGGGGACCGGATGTCCGCCCCGGCGCAGAACGCCCGACCCGCCCCGGTGACGATCGCCACCCAGGCGTTTTCGTCGTCCCGGAACGCGGCGAACGCGGCGTTGAGCTCCGCACGCATCTGCTGGTCGATGACGTTGAGCTTGTCCGGTCGGTGGTAAGTGATCGTCGCGATGTGTCCATCCAGTTCGTAACCCACCGTCTCAGCCACAGTGTCAGACTAGGCAAGGCTCAGATGAGGCAGAGTTAGGCACTAGTCTGCTTGCACAGGAAATCTGAGGGACGCCATGCTCACTGACCGTACAACGCTCACCCAGTTCTTGATTGAGGAGCGGCGCCGCTATCCGGGCGCGAGCGGGGAGCTGAACTCGCTCATCCTCAACGTTGCCCTCGCGTGCAAGGCGATCGCCAAGCGGGTGGCCTACGGTGCGCTCGGTGGTGTGCTCGGGGCCGCGGCGACGACCAACGTCCAAGGCGAGACGCAGCAGAAACTCGACTTGGTGGCGAACGATCTGTTCTTGCGCGCCAACGAATGGGGCGGCCTGGTCTCCGGGATGGTGTCCGAGGAGTTGGATGCACCGCATCTCATCCCGGAGCACTACCCGCGAGGAAAGTACCTCCTGGCGTTCGACCCGCTCGACGGTTCGTCGAACATAGACGTCAACGTCGCGGTCGGCAGCATCTTCTCGATCTTGCGTGCCCCGAATCCGGGGGCCAACGCGCCCGCGGAAGACTTCCTGCAGCCGGGCTCGGAGCAGGTCTGCGCTGGATACGCGATCTACGGCCCTTCCACAATGATCGTCTTGACCGTCGGCACGGGTGTGCACGGCTTCACGCTCGAGCCGCAGCTCGGCGAATTCATTCTGACTAATCCGACGATCCAGGTTCCGGCCGCTGCCAGCGAGTTCGCGATCAACGCCTCGAATAGCCGATTCTGGGAACCGGCGGTGACGCGCTACGTCGACGAGTGCCTCGCTGGCGCTGCAGGCCCCCGCGGCAAGGACTTCAACATGCGATGGGTCGCGTCGCTCGTCGCGGAGACGCACCGCATCTTGACTCGCGGCGGCGTGTTCCTGTATCCGCGCGACACGAAGGATCCGGAGAAGCCGGGTCGGCTGCGTTTGCTCTACGAGGCCAATCCGGTGGCCTTCATCATCGAGCAGGCAGGGGGCCTCGCGAGCACCGGACGTGCGCGAGTTCTCGACGTCGCGCCGCAGGACCTGCACCAGCGCATCGCGTTCATCTTCGGCGCGCGCGAGGAAGTCGAGCGCATCGAGCAATACCACCACGATCACACCGTGGTCGAAGACAGCGCACCACTGTACGGCACGCGCGGCTTGTTCCGCGCCAAAGGTTGAGCAAGGGTTGACGGAAGGGACGAGGCTATGTCAGCCAGGCATCCGATTATTGCCATCACCGGCTCCTCGGGCGCCGGGACGACATCGGTCATGCGCACATTCGAGCAAATCTTCCGACGTGAGGAGGTGAATGCGGCGCTCATCGAGGGCGACAGCTTTCACCGGTACGACCGCAACGAGATGAAGGCCAAGATGGCCGAGGCGCTTGACCACGGTGACCACACATTCAGCCACTTCGGTCCGGAGTCGAACCTGTTTGAGGAACTCGAGGAGCTGTTCCGGCAGTACGGCGAGAACGGCCGCGGCCGCGTGCGCAAGTACCTGCACGACGAGGAGGAGGCGGAACCCTATGGGCAAAAGCCCGGTACGTTCACACCCTGGGAGGAACTGCCTGCCGACACGGATCTGCTCTTCTACGAAGGCCTACACGGTGCGATTGCGACCGACAAGGTTGACGCCGCCCAGCACGTGGATTTGCTGATCGGCGTTGTTCCGGTGATCAACCTGGAGTGGATCCAAAAGCTGAATCGCGACAAGGCGACACGCGGCTACTCCACTGAGGCGGTGACCGACACGATTCTACGCCGCATGCCCGACTACGTAAACTATATCTGCCCGCAGTTCTCGCGTACCCACGTCAATTTCCAGCGCGTGCCGATGGTCGACACATCCAACCCGTTTATCGCCCGGACCATTCCGACGTTGGACGAGTCGATGCTCGTCATCCGCTTCGCCGATCCTCGCGGCATCGACTTCTCGTATCTCGTGTCGATGCTTCACGATTCGTTCATGTCCCGCGCGAATACCATCGTCTGCCCCGGCGGGAAAATGGATCTCGCAATGCAGCTCATCTTCACGCCGATGATTTGGCGGCTGATGGAGCGGCGCAAGCAGGCACTCGGGTAGCCACCATGCCGCGCGATGAACTACAACAGAATCAGAATCAGCAGGGCAGTCAACACCGCGGACACGAGTAACGAGAAGAGGCAGCCCAGCCGGTTCGAGAAAAATAAGATCATTCGGTCACGTCCTAGCCGGGCCGTCATCGCGAGCGGTACCGAAGTAATACCCCAAGAGGCAACGATTCATGCGGCCGGCGACCCGGCGATGACCCCCTCGTCGTGCAACTGCCCGATCTCGGCACCTGACAGGCCGAGAACCCCGGCGAGAATCTCGTCGGTGTGTTGGCCGAGCAGCGGCGCGGGCGCGGGTGGTACCCGGTCGATCGCGGAGAAGTCCAGCGGTGATGCCGGCATGAGATACGTGCCGATGCCGGGCTGGTCGACCGCGGCGAACATCGGGTTGACCGGTGAGCAACGTGGATCGGTGGTGACC
>JALZCN010000579.1 GCA_030863045.1 Actinomycetota bacterium
CCGTTGAAGAGCCCATTCGGTGGGCCCATATCGCCCATACGGGCAGTGTTGTTCTCACTACCTGTAGCGATTGAGGAGCTAGATCAGGATCGACGTACTGAGCGCAGCCCAGGGTGGCTCTCGGGCAGCACCCGGATCAGAACCGCCCCGCTCACCGCTACGCAGGCCGCGACAAGCGGCCAGCTCAGGACAACTCGAGCGACCCCGAGGGCCACCACGGCGCCGGTCACCCACAGCGGCGTGAACACCGCGACCCGGATCAGGTACTGCCCCACCCACACCCAGGACGCCAGGCAGTACGCCCGCAGCAGGGCCGGATCATGACGCCAGGAGGTGCGCTGGCCCAGCACCCCGCCCACGATCACACCCAGCAGCGGCCAGCGGACCAGCACACTGACCGCCCAGACCAGTGCACTGACGACGTTGGACAGCAACTGGGCGAGAAAGAAGTCAGCGGCACGACCGGTGTACAGCGCGATCAGGGCCGCCACCGAGACGCCCAGCACGCCCAGCAGGGCAGCCAGCGCGCGGTCACCGCGGTGCCAGCGCACCGCTGCTACCGCAGCGCCGGTGAGAAGCGCCGCACCCGCCCCCCATCCCAGGGAGCCACCCGAGACCAACCAGACCACGACGAAGGCGACGGCGGGCGCGGTGGCGTCCAGCGCTGCCCGGCCGCCGCCCAGCAGCGCGGCCAACGGCTCGGGGGCATCCGGACGCGGCACGCGTCCAGGGTGCCTGATTGCCGCGGGTTTCTCCGAAGGCGGGATCAGGCGCTTCACCGGTACGCGCGCCGCAAACGCTACGGTTGCCTCAGCACGCCCGTTTCGACCAGCAGCTGAGGACCGCCATGACGACGACCTCGGACAGCGCACGTTTACTCCACGACCTTGAGCCGGTGGTCACCGAGAACCTCAACAGGCATCTGGCCGCCGCCAAGGAGTGGATGCCGCACGAGTACGTCCCGTGGAGCCTGGGCCGTGACTACGCCGACCTCGGCGGGCAGGCCTGGGATCCCGAACAGTCGCGGCTGTCGCCGATCGCCCGGACCGCGCTGGAGGTGAACCTTCTCACTGAGGACAACCTGCCCAGCTATCACCGCGAGATCGAGCGCACGTTCGGGCGCGACGGCGCCTGGGGTACCTGGGTGCACCGCTGGACAGCCGAGGAAGGTCGGCACGCGTACTGCATCCGCGACTACCTACTGGTGACCCGCGGGGTCAATCCGGTGGAGCTGGAACGGGCCCGGATGCAGGTGATGCAAACCGGCTACCACACCCAAGACGCGCCGCTACTGCGCGTCCTCGCCTATGTCTCCTTCCAAGAGCTCGCCACTCGTATCTCGCACCGCAATACCGGCCGCTACGCCGAGGACCCCATCGCCGAACGGCTCCTCACCAGAGTCTCCACCGACGAGAACCTGCACATGGTCTTCTACCGCAACCTCGTCAAAGCTGCCCTGGAGATTTCTCCGGGCCCCACCCTGCGCGCGATCACCGATGAGGTCACGAGCTTTCAGATGCCGGGCATCGTCATCCCCGGATTCGCCCGCAAGGCCGCGCTGATCGCCAAGGCCGGCATCTACGACCTGCGCATCCACCACGATGAGGTGATCTGGCCACTGCTGCGCCAGTGGGGGGTGTTCGATCTGAAAGACCTCGACGCCGAAGGTGACCAAGCCCGCACCGAGCTGGCTGATTTCCTCATCGGACTTAATGCCCAAGCCACCCGATTCGAAGAACAGCGAGCTCGTGCCCAAGCACGAATCACCGCCAGCCGCGGATAACCATGGAGCGGCTCAACGCAAATGCACGTGAGGCATTTTGCGATAATGCACGGCCGCCCGAGACCTGGTTCCGGCAGTGTCCCTTAGCGGTAGCCGTGACACTGCGGCCCATGCCGGACTGTCCGGAAATCCAGGCTCAGGCCGGACGGCGCCGGGCGCGCTCCCTCTGCTCCTCGGCGTCCAGCTCGGCAGCGCGTTCCGGTGTCGGGGCAGTTCCGCCGAGATGCGCTGGCACCCACCAGGGGTCGTTGCCGGGCGCTTCGGGATAGCGGGCGCGGGTGACGTCGAGCAGCTCGTTCATCGCGTTGACCAGCTCGATATCGGGCGCCGCCCCGCGCCCGGGCCGCAACGGTGCGCCGATGGTGATGCTGATCGGAATATGCCGCGCAGCGCGGATGGTGGGCTTGCGATCCTTGGTCCACACCCGCTGGCTGCCCCACAGCGCCACCGGGATCAGTGGGACGCCAGCGGCACGTGCCATTCGCGTGGCGCCCGACTTGAACTCCTTCAGGCAGAAGCTGCGGCTGATTGTCGCCTCCGGGAATATCCCCACCAGCTCGCCCGCCCGCAGCACCTCGACCGCTGCTCGGAACGAGATCGCCCCGGCCGCGCGGTTGACCGGGATGTGGTGCATGGCACGCATCAACGGTCCGGTCACCCGGTTGGTGAACACCTCCTGCTTGGCCATGAAGCGCACCAGCCGTCCACGCTCCCGCCAGAACGGCAGCGCGGCAAGCGCGAAGTCGAGGTAGCCGGTGTGGTTCATCACCACCACACCGCCGCCGGTGGCCGGGATGTGTTCTTGCCCGGTGACGTCGATCCGCAGATCCAGGGCACGAAACAGGCGCCGAGCGACATGGGCCACACAGCGATACGGCGCATCACTCACCGGCTCACGCTAGCGGGTGCCCTATCTCTGCCAGCCTGGACAGGTGCCAGATCGGCAGAGCAGCTACATCCACGGTCACCACGACAGTGTGCTGCGGTCACACCGCTGGCGGACGGTACACAATTCCGCCGCTTACCTGATTCCGTACCTGCAGCCGGGTCAGCAGATTCTCGACGTCGGCTGCGGCCCTGGCACCATCACTATCGGTCTCGCCCGGATGGTGGCACCCGGCAACGTGGTGGGCATCGACAACGAACCGGCGCCGCTCGAGCAGGCCCGGGCCGACGCCCAGCGGCAGGGTGCCGGCAACGTGTCTTTCACCGTGGGCGACGTTTACGAGCTGAAACATCTAGACGGTAGGTTCGACGTGGTACACACCCATCAGATCCTCCAGCACCTGACGGAGCCGGTGGCCGCGCTGCGTGAGATGCGCCGGGTGTGCAAGCCAGACGGCTATGTCGCGGCCAGGGATGCTGACTTTGCGGCGATGGCCTGGTACCCGCAGGAAGACCGGCTGGACCGCTGGCTCGATCTGTACCGGCACGTTGCATATGGCAACCGAACCGAGCCGGACGCCGGACGGCGCCTGCTCTCCTGGGCACGAGCAGCCGGGTTCGGTGAGATCGCATGCTCGGCCACGGCCTGGTGCTTCACCACGCCGGAGGAACGCACCTGGTGGGGAGGCCTGTGGGCGGAGCGGGTCACCAGCTCTGCGCGCGCCGACCAGGCCCTGGACCGCCACCTTGCCAC
>JALZCN010000051.1 GCA_030863045.1 Actinomycetota bacterium
GTCGCGGGGTGGTCGACGAGGCGGCGCTGAACCTGGAGCAGACAGAGGCGGACAGGCTGCTCCGCCCCGCGCAGGACGTCCACGAGCGGGAGGGTGAGGGCACGCGGTCGCCGTTCGCTGACCTGCCCAATGTCGTGCTCACCCCGCACATCGGGGCGATGGCGCTGGACTCGCAGCGGCTGATTGGCGAGCGAGTGGTCGAGCTGATATCGGCGCACGAGAAGGGACGCCTTCGCGAAGAGCTACGCCCCGAAGAAATCGGCAACCAGGACATGACGAGCAAGGTGACAATTGATGCGGACCAACCGGGCTGAGAAGAAGCGCGTAGCGCTGCGCGAGGGTTTGGCGGCCGCGGCTCCGCTGCTGACCGTGGGAGCGCACGACGCCATGAGCGCGCAGCGCATCGAGGCCCACGGCTTCGATGCGGTGTGGGTCGGCGGGTTCGGCGTGGCCACGATGACACATGCCCTCCCAGACCTCAACCTCACCACAATGAGCGAGACGCTAGCCGCGGCGGTTCGCATCGACGCAGCCATCGGGCTTCCGGTGGTGGCCGACTGCGACAACGGCTTCGGCGGACTGGGCAACGTCGTGCGAACCGTGGTGGAGTTCGAGCGTGCCGGCATCGCCGGCATTTGCATCGAAGACAATCTCTTCCCCAGGCGCAACAGCCTCTACCAGGGCCGATCAAAGCGGGACCTGATCGCCCCTGCCGAGCAGGCGCGCCGGATCCGGGCCGGTAAGGCCGCCCAAGAGACTGACTCCGCTTCCAAATGGTGATTTGGCCAACCACCTGATGCGGGCCGCGGTGCACACCATGGAGCAAACCTGTCTCGAACCTCCTACTGTCCCGATGAGGAAGTAGGGATCCCCGTGAACGTCACACTATTTGGACTCGGCTATGTCGGTCCGTGACCGTCGCCTGCCTGGCCAGCCGCGGCCATCACGCCGTCGGTGTCGACATCGACGTGGGCAAGGTACAGACGCTGAGCGAAAGCCGACCTTCCGTTATCAAGTCCGGCCGGGACTTGCTGGTGGCTGCGGCGGTGGCCTCGGTGCCTTACCGGCAACCAGCTCGGTGGGGGACGGCCTAGGGACTCGGCCACCTACCGCCTGTCTGCACACGTCATCGCCACGAATGACTCATGCCGCCAGGGCGCTCTGGAAACGCGGCGACAAGCGCTCGGCCGACGTGACCGTCGTCCGGACCGAGCCAGATCCGAACCGTATGCGGGACAGCGCAGTGCACTTTCCGGTCAACCAGTGCCCTGCTGGCGACGAAGCTCGACGGAAGTGGACTGTGAGTCCGCTGTTCTTTCCGGAGTTAAGTAAATGGCAAGTAAACATTTCAACGTGGTGAGCCCGGCACCGAGGCCGGTCTGGCGCGAGCTGCTGGCGTCGGACCCAGCGGCCAATATCTATCAGACACCCGCCTGGCTTGATGCTATCTGTGCAACCGGAGGATATAAGGACGCTAGCCGCCTATATGAGACAGCTGCCGGTGAGCAGCTCATCTTGCCAATGGTCCGCCGCGCAAGGATGCCCCGGGCACTGACCGTCGAGGAATCACTGCCCTCCGCTTGGGGCACCGGAGGATTGGTGGCAAGTAAGCCACTTAAAGCCGAAGACGTCACGGCCGTGTGGGGTGACCTCCTAGCGCAGCGCGCCGCTAGTATTCGCATACGACCCGAAACTCTGACGGTTACAGCATGGGATGCCGCTCAGGTGCCACCGAGTATTAGAGTCAACCGAGAGATAAAGCACGTGATTGGCATTGACGTCGGCTTTGAACGTGTCTGGAAAGAGCGTTTCGCGCGTAAGGTTCGAAAAAATGTCCGCAAAGCGGAACGCGCTGGTCTCGTTGTAGAGTCAGATGCTTCCGGACGACTCCTGCCCGAATTTTACGATCTATACCTTGGCTGGATCAGTCGACGGGCTGGCGAACAGGGTCTGCCGAAATCACTGATGCTGCAGCGAGCAGAACCATTCCTGAAGTACCAGGCCGTTGCAGAGAAGCTTGGCAGTGCATGTCGCGTCTGGATCGCCCGGCTGAATAAGGAGCCTGTTGCTGCTCTCATCACCCTAATTCACGGTGTTTACGCCAATAGCTGGCGCGGATGCAGCAATAAAGAACTGTCTGCACCAGTAGCTGCGAACGACTCACTTCTCCGAATCGCGATCGAGTATGCGTGCAATGCGGGATGCCAGTATTACAACATGGGATGGTCGAGCACGACCTCTCTTGCTGCGTTCAAACGCAGCTTTGGGGCCGTTCCTCGGCAGTTTCCCGTATATACTTTCGATCGACTTCCGGTGACGCAATTGGAGGGTTTGCGAAACGGTCTTACGCATAGCGTCAAGCGGTTTCTCGCGCACGCAAGCCGGGGATAGCTGACCCTGAACCCACGTGCATCCAGCAGTCCAGCGCCGCAGCGCGGCGGCGAAGCACCACCGACAGTCCCACTGGGCCCCAATCGGACAACACAGAAAGTCTAAGATTAGATCTTCATTTTGGACCAACCCATTGCACCACTTGTCGATTCGGGCAAAGTCGTCACGGCATGAACTGATTCTGCTACATATCGTGACAATCGCCTACGTCGTAACGTAATCGATACCGGGTTCGATTTCTCCAGTAGACCCAATCAAATGGGTGGCCAGTCCAGTATGCATTCCAAGATCAATCTCAGTGAGTCGGTCGGATACGGAGTCGAGGCGGGTGACAAAGCTACTGCATGCTCCTTCGGCACGGCGCCGGTGCTGCTACCGCTGGCCGGGATCACCTCCGCCGATCAGCGATGGTGACTTGGACCAGGCGAGGACCGCGACAGCACCCGCACCATGGCCTGGACTTCGGACCGCCGGCGATCTGCCGAGGACCCACAGCGTGACCGAGGTGGCAGCAGGTGTGCAG
>JALZCN010000454.1 GCA_030863045.1 Actinomycetota bacterium
CCGCCCAGGTCGCATGTAACTGGGTTTCCAACGTGCGCAGCTCGGCGAGCAACTCGGCATCGCTGCCCTGCCACGCCGGTACCGTCGACACGATCCGATTCTATGTTGGGGCACTGACAAAACCGGGAGAGCACTGTTCCACCACAGCGGACCCAAACACAGCGAACCCAATAATTACATCGGACGCAGTGCGTCGGCGAGCTTGACCCGCGATCCGGTGCGCAATACCGCACCCGCGTAGACGCGGCCGGCAAGCGCGATCACTGCAATGATCGCAGTGATCGTCACCGCCGCCGACACGCCGATCTGCCACAGTGGTACCACATCGAGCGCGATCCGGGCCGGCATCAGGATCGGGGAGAACGGGGGAACTACAGACAGCCCGGTCACCAGCGTCGACTCCGGGTTGTCGCCGAGTAGGAACACGCTCAGTACGAACGGCATGACGAGCATGGTGAGCGCGGGGTTGATCACTGACTGCAACTCCTCCTGCCGGGACACCCGCGCCCCGGCCGCAGCGAGCAGGCCGGCGAACAGGTAGTAGCCGAGCAGGAACCAGGCCAGCATCCACAGCACGCTGCTCAGTGCCGGCACGGTGAGCAACTCCGTGATCGACGCTCCCGCGGCAATGGCCCCGGATAGCAGGCCGAGCTGCAGCAACCCGAACAGGCCGATGCCGATCAGCTTGCCGGACATCAGCTGCCACGGCCGCACCGTGCACAGCAGCAGTTCCACCACCCGGCTGGACTTCTCTTCGACCACGCCCTGCGCGACGTAGGTGCCGTAGAGCACCAGCGCCAGGTAGAGCAGGAACGAGACCGCGAAGCTGAGCACGAGTCGTTCACCGCGCTGCGGGTCGACCGGTTCCAGGCTGGTCACCTGCACCCCGGCGGCCGCAGCCTGCGCCTGCACCTGCCGCGGGTCCAGCCCTGCCCGGGCGAGCTGTGTGTTCACCACCTGTGCCGCGGCGAGGCCGTCCAGCGAGGTGCGCAGTTCGGTGTCGAGATCTTGGCGGACCAGCACCTGGAGTGCGTCCGGGGAGCCGGTCACCCACGCGTCCAGCTCGCTGTCGCGCAGCTGCGCTTCCGCGGCGTCACGATCGGGCACCTGGCGTATCTCAATCGGCTCGCCGAGCTCGGCTGCGGCCGCGGTCAGCGGCGCGGCCACGTGGCGTGCTGCGGGGCGAGCCCGACGGTGCTGGGGTCGTCGTTGATGAAGAAGGTCGTCAATCCCAGGTAGCCGGCAACCACCACCAGCATCCCGAGGGTGCCGAGGACGAACCCGCGGGTGCGGACCCGGGTACTGAGCTCGCGACGCGCCACCAGGTAGACGGCGCGGGAGCCGCTGACCTCGGGACTGGTCATCGGTTCTGCTCCTGTACGACGTTGCGGAAGGTCTCGGCCAGCGACGGGCGCCGGTGGTGAAACTCCCGGACTGGCCCGGTGGCCAGGGCGGCACGCAGCACGGCCTGGCCCTCGGCGCCCGCGCCGAGCTCCAGCACGGTGGTGGAGCCGTCAACGCGCAGTACCGAGACATCCACCAACGCAGACGCCCATCCGGGTGCGGCGTTGGGCGCATCGACGATCAGCTGGGTGGTGCCGCAGGTCTGCAACTCCGCGGTGGTCCCGCAGGCCACCATCCGGCCGCCGGCGATGATCCCGACCCGGTCGCAGAGCCGTTCCACCAGCTCGAGCTGGTGGCTGGAGAACAACACCGGCACCCCCCGGTCGGCGCTTTCGCGCAGCACCTTGGCCATCAGATCGACCGCGACCGGATCCAGGCCGGAGAATGGTTCGTCCAGCACCAGCACCCCGGGGTCATATACCAATGCCGCTGCCAGCTGTACCCGCTGCTGGTTACCGAGGCTCAGCTTCTGCACCTCGTCGCGGCGACGATCACCCAGCCCGAGCCGGTCGATCCAGTGTCCGGCCGCCTGGCGGGCCGCGCGGGCGTTCATCCCGTGCAGCTCGGCCAGGTACACCAGCTGCTCACCGACCCTCATCTTGGGGTACAGCCCGCGTTCCTCGGGCAGGTAGCCGATCCGCCGCCGGGTCTCGAACGTGATCGGCGCGCCCCGCCAGCGCACCTGCCCGGAATCGGCGGACAGTACGCCGAGGAGGATGCGCATCGCGGTGGTCTTGCCGGCCCCGTTGCTGCCGACGAAACCGAACAGCTCGCCCCCGCGGACCTGCAAGCTCAGCTCCTGCAGCGCGACGACGTCGCCATAGCGCTTGGACACCCGGTCGATCTCCAGCACCGGAACGGTTCCCGTGGGCCCGGTCATCTCCGGGGCACGCACGGCCAGCTCGCTCATGAGCATCGACGCTACGGCGGCGGGTTCGGCCGTCGCGTCCTCGCTCAGAACGATTCCTCCGGGCAGCGAGCGTCCTCCTCAGGGAGGACGGGGC
>JALZCN010000638.1 GCA_030863045.1 Actinomycetota bacterium
GGCCTGGATCGTGCGGTAGCCGACGACCTCGTCGACCAGCTCACCGCGGCCACTCAGGCGACTCCTGGGGACGCCACGTGACCGCCGACGCACTCCCCTGCGCGGAGGCGGCAATATGACAGCGTCACGCGAGGCCGACTGGCAACGTCTCAACGTTCGGATGCTCGCCGTCACACCGCTGCGCCAGTTTGCCGGGTTCTTGCCGGTGATCGCGATAGTGCTGGTGATCGGCGTCCGACAGGACCTCGGTGACCGGGTCTACGGGTTGGTGGCGGCAGCGCTAGCCGTCGTTCTCGCCGGTGTGCTGCGCTGGCTGACCACCCGGTACCGGATCACCAGCGAGCGCGTCGAACTGCGCTCGGGCTTGCTGTTTCGCAGCGCCCGATCGGTTCCCCGGGACCGGATACGAAGCGTCGACCTTACTGCCGGGCCGGTGCACCAGCTGTTCGGGCTTTCGGTGGTTCAGATCGGGACCGGAGAGCGCAGCGACGGCGCTGAGTCGCGAGAGCTGACCCTGGACGCCGTATCAGCGGCCGATGCCGACCGAATGCGGCAGCGTCTGCTGCAGTCGGCGTACCTGGAAGGCACAAGCGTGTCGACTCCGCCGGCCGCGACCGAGTTGGCTGCGCTGAACTGGTCCTGGCTGCGCTTTGCCCCACTAACGGCATCCAGCATGGTCGCCGTCGGCGCCGTCGCGGGGGCGATCGGGCAACTCATCGGTGACGTCGGTACCGACGTCGTCGATGTTGGCGGCGTAGGCGAGCGGCTGAGCATGGCCCCACTGTGGCTGGGCGTTGCTGCCTTCGCCCTACTGGTCCTGGTAATCGCGGTGGTCGGCTCGGTTCTCCTCTTCGTCGAGGCGTGGTGGGGATTCCGCCTGATTCGCGAAGCCGGTGGTGCCCTGCGGATCCGGCGCGGGCTGTTCACCACCCGGTCGGTGTCGCTGGAGGAACGACGGCTGCGCGGGATCGAGGTGGTCGAGCCGGTGCTGCTGCGGCTCGGGCGTGGGGCCCGGACTGTCGCGGTGGCCACCGGGCTTGGAGAACACCGCGGGCAAGGCCGGGGAACTCTGCTACCACCAGCGCCTCGGGACGAGGCGCATCGAGTGTCAGGCGCCGTACTTTTCGAGGACCCCTCCCCCACCAGGACGGCGTTGCGCCGGCATCCGTTGGTGGCGCTGCGACGCCGGCTGGTCCGCGCGGCAGTGCCGGTGCTGGCGGCATCCGGAGCGCTGTGGCTGGTTCCGGTGCCGGCCTGGGTGGCGTGGGCAACACTGGGCCTGCTGCCGTTGACGGTGCTGCTCGCGCTGGACGCTTACCGCAACCTGGGACATGCGGTCACCAACCGATATCTCGTCGCCCGGCACGGTGCCGGCGTGCGCGACACCGTCGCACTGCAGCGCTGCGGCGTGATCGGTTGGACGGTGTCGCAGTCGCTGTTCCAGCGCCGTGCCGGGCTGGTCACGGTGACCGCGACCACGGCAGCGGGCAGCGGCGGTTACCGGGTGATCGATGTCGCGACTGCCGAAGGGCTGGCTGTCGCCGAACAGGTCGTGCCGGGGCTGCTTGAACCATTTTTGCAGCGTGACATGAGCGACGCCGCACACACATTAAGCTCGGGGACGTGAACGACCGTCTGGTGTGGATTGACTGCGAGATGACGGGGTTGGACCCCGGCAAGGACGCGCTGATCGAGATCGCTGCGCTGGTCACCGACGGCGAATTGCGAGTGCTCGGCGAGGGCGTCGACGTGGTGATCCACGCGGATGACCCCGCGCTGGACTCAATGCCGGAAGTGGTGCGCGAGATGCACGCCAAGTCCGGCCTGACCGAGGCGGCCCGGCGGTCCACCGTGAGCCTCGCCGAGGCGGAGCGCCAGGTGCTGACCTATGTCCGCAAGTGGGTACCGGTGGCCCGCTCGGCGCCGCTGGCCGGCAACTCGGTGGCTACCGACCGCGCATTTCTGGCCCGCGATATGGCCGAGCTCGACGAGCACCTGCACTACCGAATGGTCGACGTGTCATCGATCAAGGAACTCTGCCGACGCTGGTACCCACGGGTCTACTACCAACAGCCCGCTAAGGGCCTGGCACACCGGGCCCTGGCTGACATCATCGAATCCATCCGTGAACTGGCCTACTACCGGCGCACGGTGTTCGTGCCCGCACCAGGCCCGAGCTCCGAGGAAGCGCAGGCGGCGGCACAGGCCGTCAGCGGTCAGATGCCCGATCGGTGACCCGGTGCCGGCGCCCGCTAGCATGGTCAGCAGCGCTGGGGGCATGCGCATGGTGGGTGTAGCTCAGCTGGTAGAGCACCTGGTTGTGGTCCAGGATGTCGCGGGTTCGAGTCCCGTCACTCACCCCAGCTCCGGGGCCGTCCATAGCGGGGTAGGCGGCCCCTTGGCCTGTCCGTACCGCAGCGAAGTACCGCAGTAGGTCATTCGAGGCTGTTCAAACCCGAACGGCGCAACGCTCAGTTGAAAGGTGTGGACGAGGCGCCCGACCCATTGGCCTAACGCTCAGAATCACGTCCTCGTGCGGCACAGCAGGGTCTCAGTTAGAACATTCCGTTGTCGTTGGCGGACGTGTCGGGGATGGCCTGCAGGACGTCCCAGTGCTCGACGACCTTGCCGGCGGCGTCGAGGCGAAAGATATCGATGCCGGCGTAGTCCTGGTCGCCCGGCCAGGTCTGGTGGCAGTGCAACACGACATAGTCATCCTCAGCGATCGCTCGGATGAACTGGACGTGTTTGCCGGGGTATTCAGCCGCCATTCGATGGAAGTAGTCGATGAAGGCCTGCTTGCCGTCACCGACGTGAGGGTTGTGCTGGATGTAGGTATCACCGACGTACCGGTCGATCGCCTCGGCAGGCCGGCACTGGTTGAACATGAGGTCATAGAAGGCCTGAACGTGGGCCTTGTTGCGCTGCAAGCGGTCGGTGGACATGATCGTGCCTTCCTATTCAGTGCGGCGTGATCTCGATTTGACAGCAACGACAGCGGACAACAAACCCTTTCCCACATCCCATGCATACGCTCTAGCAGGTGGTGGACGCGGCCGGATCGGGGGGCCTCTGCCCTGCGAACAATGCAGCGGGTGGGCCGCCACGGCTCGAGCGTCGACTCGTCGCATTCGCCGAGTGGGCGGCGGTTCACGGCTCGGCCTGAGGATGCCGATCCTGCGTGCTCATGACTGCCGCGGTATGCAGCGAGTGGGCGCCGGGGCCATCCCGTCAACGGGTCGATGCACGGTTGGGAAACCAACCTGCGGTCGGGACTGCGCCCACGGTTTCACGGTGCAATCGGCACTAGGGTTCCTCGTATGCGAAGCGTCGACGTCCACCACGAGTTCATCGGGTCGCCCGATTCGCCGGTACTGGTGCTGGCCGGACCACTGGGTAGCACGCTGGAGATCTGGGAGCCGCTGGTTGATCCGCTTGCCGAGCGGTTCCGGGTGCTTCGCTATGACCATCGCGGACATGGCAGATCTCCGGTCCCGCGCGGGTCCTATGCAATCGAGGACCTGGCCGTTGATGTGGTGACGTTGCTGGACCGGCTCGGCGTCGAGCGTGCCGCGTTCTGCGGCCTCTCGCTCGGTGGGATGGTCGGCATCTGGCTCGCGGCACACATCCCGGAGCGGCTGTCGTCTCTGGTGTTGTGCAGCACCAGCGCCTATTACCACGATCATGGACCGTGGGTCGAGCGGGCCGCATCGGTTCGTTGGGCGGGTACCGCCGCTATCGCGCCAGAGGTGGTCGCCCGCTGGTTCACCCCACACTGGGCAGCGGCGCACCCTGAGTTCGTGGAGCAGGCGATCCAGATGATTGCCAGGACCTCGGACAACAGCTACGCCGAATGCTGCGGAGCGATCGCCAGCTGGGACGGCCGCAGGCTACTGGGCCGGATCGTCATGCCGACGCTGGTGATTGGGGGTTCCCAAGATCAGGGAACGCCCGTCCAGCCCCATGCCAAGACTCTTGCCAGCGCAATTTACCGCGCGAAGCTGGAGGTTCTCGACGCCGCGCACTTGGCGATCATCGAGCAAGCCGACCGGGCCCACCGTCTGATCGCGAAGCACGCCGCCACCTGATTCGTGCTCGCACCGCTCCTCGTTCCGCATCCAGCGGGCTCAGCGGGGTGAACAAAGCCCAGATAACCCCGCGGAGCCCGCTGAATGCGGTTACTTGTTGCCCGTGACCCATTGGCCCCAGGGGATCTGCCAGTCCCCGAAGCCGTCCCACGGTTTGAGGTCTGGGCCGCCGGTGTTGGTGTTGATGACGACGTCGCCCTTCTTCACGTTGTCGAAGAACCACTTGGCGTTGTCTGGCGAGAGGTTGATGCAGCCGTGGCTGACATTGCTGTGGCCTTGCTGGCCGACCGACCACGGCGCGGAATGCACGAACTCCCCGCCGTTGGAGATGCGGGTTGCCCACTGCACCTTGGTCATGTAGCCACCGGCATCGAGGGCGAGGCCGAAGG
>JALZCN010000645.1 GCA_030863045.1 Actinomycetota bacterium
TGAATAGCCAGCCATCGGCTGGGATTAGACACCGGCAGACCGAAGGTGGGCAACGGTCCATCAGGAAATCCATCAATAAGGCGACGGACGGCATGGCCCGCACTGCCCTTCTTTGCTCGGCGCAGGTGGCGCTTAACACATTTAGTGACCCGCTGGCCTGACGCACACTCGCAACAGTGCGGATCGTAAGTCCCAACAACCCTCTTCTCATCACCGAGCTAAGGGTCTGACGATTGACTGGCCTTGCCACGTCGGGAGCAGTCTAAGGACGCCGCTCTGATTGCTACTGGTGTCATCAATCCTCGGCGTTAAGTGGGGGCTCGCGGGGTTGGGCGGTCGGGACTAGAAGCGGACTAGCTCGGGACTAGTTCGCGGACTACCTGCGCGCGGGACTTTCGTCGTTTGATTGGTGTGCGGGTCACACGGCCCGCAACGACCGATCTGGAGGACAGTAAACAATGCAGTTGGAAATCAAGACCGAGGGCGTGGAGTTCGTGGTCTCGCGGGCACCGCAGCCCAAGAATGATAACGACGGCCGGCAGAAGGCAGACCGGGACACCGGTGCACCGCTGCATGTGACCGAGCTGGTGGCGATGGACGAGACCGGCGCGGAGGTCATCAAGGTCACCACCGCCGGGGAGCCACGGGTTACTAAGCGGCAGCTGGTCACAGTCATCAAGCTGGTCGCCACGCCATGGAACATCGACGGCCGAGGCGGGGTGGCATTCCGGGCTGACGGGATCGTCCCGGTACCAACCACCCCGGCTGCCCATAGGGCCAGCGCTGCTGCAGCAGGAGGTGGCTCATGAGCGCCTTGGCGGTCAACGACGTAACCGAGCTCGAAGCCACCTACCGGCGAGGTGAACAGCTCGTCCGACAAGCGGCACAGGCAGAGCGTGCCGCGTTCGTGCAGTGGCAGCAGGCCTACGGCGCCTACGAACTCGCCCGTGACGAGGCGTCCGCCGCCGGGACGGCCTGGATAGAGGCCGTCACCCCTTAGGTACGCGCCCGGCCGGTCGGGCCTGGAAACCAAGGCCGGCCGGGCGCCCCGCTCCACCCATCAACTTCAGGACAACAGGAGCTGTCATGAGCCTACGGCGAGAGCCGCACGCCCCGAAGTGCCCCCGCCGGCGACTGATCAACATCAGCGCCTCCGGCGCGGGTGGTCACCGGTGCTGCGGTGGTGAGCGTTGATGGACGTCGGCGCGATCGCAGTGCTGGTCGGCGGTGCAGGGGTGTTGGGCATCGTGGTGTGGGTGCTGACCAAAATCGGCCACGTACTGATCAAAATTGCCGAAGCGCTGGCCGCGGCGGCAGTGGTGGTCTTCGCCATCTGGTTGCTGTTCAAAGCTACGGCGTGGGCCATCCGGCAGGCATTCCTGCGTTGGCGGACCAGCCTGACCGTGATGGTGGTGGCGGTCTGGTGGCACTGGTGGGGCTGGCCCTCGCTGGCCCTGACCATCGGTGCGGTCGCGGCGGTGCTGACCGCCTGGTGCCTGATCGATGTGGTGTCGTTTGATGCCTGGGCGGGTCGGCATCTGCGGGCCTGGTGGGCTGTGCTGGACGATCTACGCACCCAAGTTACCCGAGTGGCTCCAGGCCTGCCTGGGCATCAAGCACGACGCCGCGCCCGTCGTGGTGGCCCTGACTCCGCTGGGTCGCGGGCTTGGTTGGCGTCGCCAGCAGGCCGCCGCAAAGTTGCCCACGGTGCTCGGGGTGCGTTCGGGCGCCTCGTGGGATGAGGTTCGCGTCAGGCTGATACCCGGCCAGACGCCAGAGGACTTCGACAATGCCGCACGGGCGTTGGCCTGCGCCCGGAGAGTGGCGCGCTGCCAGGTCCGCGAACTGGCCCCGAATGTGATCTCGATTGATTTTCAGCGTCGTAACCTGTTGGCCGACCCGGTGGCCTGTCCTGAGCTGGCCATCCTGGCCGGTGTGCCCGGTGGCGCTGTTGATCTGCGGCGGGTGATGGCCGGGCGCACCGAATATGGCCGCGACTGGCATGTGTCGCTGACCGGCCCGGCCAGCCACACCCTGACCGCCGGGGCCAGCGGAGCGGGCAAAAACTCGGTCATGTGGCGACCGCTGGTCTCCATCGCCCTCGCCATCCGCGACGGGCTGGTCCGGGTCTCCGGGATCGACCCCAAGGGCATGGAACTGGCCTACGGACGAGCAATCTTCACCCGTTACGCGGTCACCGGCGCCGAAGCCCTTGAGCTGCTTGATGAGCTCGTCGAGGTGATGACCGCCCGCAAAACCGACTTCGCCGGGCGGGTGCGCAC
>JALZCN010000648.1 GCA_030863045.1 Actinomycetota bacterium
GTCGAGGAGCGCTCGTTCTTCCTCGGCGAGGCGGCCCGGATGGAGTCCCGCGGATGGACCCGAGCGGCCCGCATCGCACACCGACACGTCTCGTCCCGGCTCAACGCACTGACGCTGCTGCCGACGGCGGTACGCATGCGGCACCGCAGCGGGACCCGGAGGCTGGCCCGGCACGCATTCGGCGGCTGGGCCGCAACCGCAGGTCTGCGCCTCGGCGGCTACCCTCCACGCCGTGACTAGTACCCAATTCGACCTGGTGGTGGTGGGCTGCGGATTCTTCGGTCTCACCGTGGCCGAGCGGGTCGCCAGCCAGCTGGATCGGCGAGTCCTCGTGCTGGACCGCCGCGACCACATCGGCGGCAACGCCTACTCCGAAGCTGAACCCGAGACCGGGATCGAGATACACCGCTACGGTGCCCACCTGTTTCACACCTCGAACAAGCGGGTCTGGGACTACGTCAACCAGTTCACCGACTTCACCGGTTACCAACACCGGGTGTTCACCATCTACCAGGGCCGGGTCTATCCCATGCCGGTGAACCTGGGCACCATCTGCGAGTACTTCGGCAGGTACCTGACCCCGGACCAGGCTCGAGTGTTGGTCGCCGAGCAGGCAGCCGAGATCCACGGCAAGGATGCCACCAACCTGGAGGAGAAGGCGATCTCGCTGATCGGCAGGCCGCTGTATGAGGCGTTCGTGCGGGGTTACACCGCCAAGCAGTGGCAGACCGATCCCACCGAGCTGCCGCCCGGCATCATCTCGAGGTTGCCGGTCCGATACACGTTCAACAACCGGTACTTCAACGACACCTACGAGGGCTTACCGGTCGACGGGTACACCGCATGGCTCAAGCGGATGGCTGACCACCCGAATATCGAGGTGCGCCTGAGCACGGACTGGTTCGACGTCCAGGATGAGCTGGCGCCTGATGTGCCCATCATCTATACCGGCCCGTTGGATCGCTATTTCGACTACGCCGAGGGCGAGTTGGGCTGGCGCACCCTGGATTTCGAGCAGGAAATCGTTGGCACCGGTGACTTTCAAGGCACGTCGGTGATGAACTACGCCGATCTGGACGTGCCCTACACCCGGATTCACGAGTTCCGGCACTTTCACCCGGAGCGCGATTACCGCACCGACAAGACGGTGATCTTTCGCGAGTACTCCCGCTTCGCCCAGCGCGGTGACGAGCCCTACTACCCGATCAACACCGCCGAGGATCGCGCGAAGTTGGAGCGCTACCGAGAGCTGGCCCGCAAGGAGACAGCCAACCGCAAGGTGCTCTTCGGCGGGCGGCTCGGTACGTACAAGTACCTGGACATGCATATGGCCATCGGCTCGGCACTGTCGATGTACGACAACAAGATCGCCCCGTACTTCACCGAGAACCAGGCGTTCGACGATACGTCGTTGAACCAGCAAGACGCGTGGTGACCTGTTGGTATCTGGGGGAGGGTGGCCGGCCGGTCCGGCGTCGCCGCCTAGCGTTACCCTCTGGCCACGCTACGCCTACTGCCCTCGCCAGGACGGGGAGTTCATGTCGAGCACTGTCTGTAGCCCGGCCAGAGCGGCCACCAGCAAGCCTGTCGAGCCGTTCTCCACGCTGCTGCAGCGAGTGATCCTGCCTCGGCGGGCCGACCCGATGGCGGTCCGGGCGCTCTACATCGACGAGAAGTCAGCCGGCGCGGAGAACACGCCCACCAATCCCAGTGCGCGCCGGCCACGTGCGCTGTCCCGCACGAGTGTGGTGGTGTCCAAGCAGACCGAGGTGTCCTTCGCGGCGTACTTCAATGCCTTCCCAGCAAGTTATTGGCGTCGCTGGACCCCCTTGCGCACCGTGCATCTGCGGTTGGACGTCGAGGGTGCCGGCCGGCTCGACGTCTACCGATCCAAGGCGGACGCGACCCAGATCCACGTCCACGGCGAGCTGATCGATGGCACCGTCGGGCGCTGCCAGCTGGACATCAAGCTGGACCTGACGCCCTTTGAGGACGGCGGGTGGTACTGGTTCGACATCAGCACCGAGGACTCGGAGCTGATCGTGCACTCCGGGGGCTGGCATGCGCCGGTCGAAGCGCCGGGGCGGGCCGCGGTGACCATCGGGATGCCCACGTTCAACCGTCCCACCGACTGTGTGGACACGCTGCGCGCGATCGGCGAAGACGACTTGGTCCGCTCGATCGTGACCGCAGTGGTGATCCCCGATCAAGGTGTCAACAAGGTCCGCGACCAGGACGGCTTCGCCGAGGCGCAGGCTGCACTCGGTGAGACACTGCGGATCATCGACCAGCCCAACATCGGCGGCTCGGGCGGCTACGCCCGGGTGATGTACGAGGCGCTGGAGAACACCGACTGCGAACAGATCCTCTACATGGACGACGACATCGTCCTGGAGCCCGACTCGATCCTGCGGGCCGTGGCGTTCTCCCGCTTCGCCCGCCGTCCGATGTTGGTCGGCGGGCAGATGCTGCAGGCCCAGGCCCGTTCCCGGCTGCACGCCTGGGGCGAGATCGTCGACCGGCGACGGATGCGGTGGAACAAGGCGCCGGGCACCGAGTACGACCACGACTTCGCCCAACGCACGCTGCGCCGCACCGCGTGGATGCACCGGCGCACCGACGTGGACTACAACGCCTGGTGGATGTGCCTGATCCCGCGTGCCGTCGCCGAAGACATCGGGCTACCGCTACCGCTGTTCATCAAGTGGGACGACGTCGAGTACGGGCTGCGCGCCCGCGCCGCCGGTTACCCCACCACGACGGTCCCCGGGGTAGCGATCTGGCACATGTCCTTTGCCGACAAGGATGACGCCACCGACTGGCAGGCCTACTTCCACCTGCGCAACCGGCTGGTCACCGCGGCGCTGCACGGCACCGAGGATCGGCCCACCACCCTGCTCGCCGACAGCCTTAAGCACGCGCTGAAGCACGCGATGGCGATGGAGTACTCCACGCTGGCGTTACAGGAGATGGCGATCCGGGACTTCCTGGCCGGGCCGCAGGCACTGTTCGACAAGCTGCCCACGGCGTTGGGTGAGGTCCGCGCCCGCTGCGCGGACTTCGCCGACGGGCAGGTGATGGACCCTCAAGAGTTGCCGCTGCCGGCCGGGGGGCAGCTCGAGCTGCAACGCATGCTCAAACCGCCCACCAACCCGGTCACCATCGGCGCGACCCTGCTCAAGCGCCTGGCGCATCAGCTGCGCCCCGTCGATGCCCGGACGCATCGTCGCCCGCAGCTGTCGTTGGCCCGCAAGGACGCTCGATGGTTCGTACTGTCCGGGCTGGACGGGGTTACCGTCTCCACCGCGGACGGCCGCGGCGTGACCTACCGCAAGCGGGATCCACGAGCGTTCCGTTCGATGCTCGCCCGTTCGGTGGCATTGCACCGAGAAGTGGCCCGCGAATTTCCCATGCTGCGTAGGCGCTACCGCGCCGCTGCGGCACAACTTACCGATCGGACCGGATGGAAACGGGTATTCGACGCGTGATGACGCCAGCCACTGATCATCAGGAGGTTGCGCTGCTCGCTGCGGTGCAGCGCAGGATCGCGGTTCCTCAGGTGGTGACCGCCGCCCGCGGGTTGTCGCATTTCGGCGAGCACGCCGCGGGCTGGTTGGTGCTGGGCGCGGTAGGTGCCTTGGTCGATCGGCGACGGCGGCGAGATTGGCTGATGTCTGCTGCCGCGGTGGCCGCGGCACACGGGACGTCGATCGCTGCCAAGAGGGTGGTGCGCCGGCATCGCCCCATCGACTCGTCGGTTCAGGTGCTGGCCGGCACGCCGAGTCCGTTGTCCTTCCCGTCGTGCCACGCCGCCTCCACCACCGCAGCAGCGGTCCTCTACGGTGGCTTGCTGCGTCGCCGGCTCACCGCGGTGCTGGTTCCGCCCATGCTGATCAGCAGGCTTGTGCTGGGCGTGCATTACCCGACCGACGTCCTGGTGGGCTCCGCGCTGGGCGCAGCCATCGGTGCCGGGGTGCGACGGCAACTACATTCCCGAACCTTCCGGTCCCAGAGAGGATCGCGATGACCATCACGAACCCGCAGGAAAGCCTCGTTGGGCGGACCAATCCAGTTGCCGGGCTGGTCCGCACCATGCGGCCCCGGCAGTGGTTGAAGAACATCCTGGTGCTGGCGGCGCCGTTCGCCGGCGGCCAGCTCTTCCAGCTTGAGATTCTCACCGCAGTCGGGATCGCCTTTGTCGCGTTCTCGCTCGCCGCATCTGGTGTGTACCTGGTCAACGATGTGCAGGACGTCGAAGCGGATCGAGCCCACCCAACCAAGCGCAACCGGCCGATCGCCGCCGGTGTGGTGGCGCCGCAGCTGGCGCTGACCGTCGCGATAGCACTATTCGTGGCCGCGATCGGGGTGTCGTTTCTGGCGTCGCCCGACTTGGCCATCGTCACCGCGGTCTACATCGCGGTGCAGGTCTCGTACTGCCTGTGGCTCAAGCACCAGCCGGTGGTGGACATCGCCATCGTCGCCTCGGGTTTCCTGCTGCGCGCCATCGCCGGCGGCGCTGCCGCCGGGATCGATCTATCCCAGTGGTTCTTGTTGGTCGCTGCGTTCGGGTCGCTGTTCATGGTGGCGGGCAAGCGCTATGCCGAAATCCGTCTCGCCGAACGCACCGGCGCGAAGATCCGCAAGTCGCTTGAGCGCTACACCGCTTCTTACCTGCGTTTCGTCTGGACGCTCTCGGCCACTGTGCTGATCATGACCTACGGTCTGTGGGCGTTCCAGCTCAGCCAGATCAACCAATCCCGCTGGCCGATCATCTCGCTGGTGCCCTTCGTGGTGGCCGTGCTGCGCTACGCCGTGGACGTCGACGGCGGCAACGGCGGCGAGCCCGAGGAGATCGCCATCGGCGACCGCGTCCTCCAAGTACTGGGCGGTTGCCTGGTGCTCACCCTCGTCGCCGCCGTCTACCTCTAGCTCCGCGCCGGTTACCGCCAGTCCACTCCCCGCCCGCCGAGGGGACGGGTGGCCCCGCCCGCCCGCGGCACGTTAGATAGGGAGGCGGCGGAACAGGGGGCGGGGGACGTGGCGGAGGGCGGACATGACGTAGCGCATGAGAGCAGGTGCCCAGGCCTGCTCGCGGCCATGGGCCACGGCGTCGATGATCACGTCGGCGACCTGCTGGGGGGTGACCGACAGCGGCGCGGGTTTCAGGCCCGCGGTCATCTTGGTGCGCACAAAACCGGGGCGGATCACCGACACCTTGATCCCCGATGGCCGCAGCGCCTCGGTGAGCCCGGTGTAGAAAGCATCCAGGCCAGCCTTGGTGGAGCCGTAAGCGAAGTTGGAGCGCCGAGGCCGCTCGGCGGCGACCGAAGACAACACTGCGAGCGCGCCATGCCCCTGCCGCTGCAGCGCCTTGGCCAGCAACACGCCGACTGACACCGCGCCGACGTAGTTGACCTGCGCGAGCTCGATGGCGCTGCCGTGGTGGGTCCACGCCTTCTCCTGGTCGCCGAGCAGCCCGAAGGCGACCAGGGTGACGTCGATGTCGCCGTCGGCGAATGCCTTCTCGATCGTCTCGGTGTGCGATGCGGTGTCCGCCGCGTCGAAGGGCAGCGTGATCACCGTCGCGCCGAGCCGGTCCAACCGGGCCGCGGCGGCGTCCAGGCGCGGCGACGGGCGGGCCGCCAGGATCACCCGCAGCGGCCGGCGGGTGGCGTAGCGCTCAGCGGTGGCTAGCGCGATCTCTGAGGTGCCGCCTAGCAGCAGCAGTGACTGGGGGTTGCCGACAGCGTCGATCACAGCTCAAGTCTCCTGGACAGGTCGGAGGCGAAGGTCCCGTCCGGGTCGGCGGCGGCGCGGACCTTACGCCACTCGTCGATCCGCGGGTACATGCGGTGGAGGGTGGCCGCGGACGTCCGCGACTCCTTGGCGAGGTAAAGCCGCCCGCCGGCGGCGAGTACCTGCTCGTCGAGGCGGTCGCAGAACTCCGCGAGACCCTGGCGGATCGGGAAGTCCACGGTGATCGTCCAGCCGGGTTGGGGAAACGACAGCGGCGCGGGGCTGGCTGCGCCGAAACGTTTGAGCACGTTGAGGAAGGACACGTGGCCTGACCGCGCGATCTGCTCCACGATGCGCCGGAACGTACCTTCCGCGCCGAAGGGGACCACGAACTGGTACTGCAGGAAGCCCCGCGGGCCGTAGGCCCGGTTCCACTCCCCGATCATGTCAAGCGGGTGGTAGAAGGTGGTCAGGTTCTGGATCTCGGCGCGCCGGCGGCGGGGTGCTTTGCGGTACCACGCCTCGCTGAGTGCACTGAAGATCGCCCGGTTGGCCAGCCCGTTGGGGAAGGCATTGGGTGCGGTGAGCAGTTGCGGCGCGTCGAAGGCCAGAGGGGCGCGGCGAAGTTTGGGTGGTAGCTCGTCACGGCGGGCAAGCGAGCCACGGGTGAGCACCGCGCGGCCCAGCTTCGCGCCGGTCGAGATGGCGTCGAACCAGGCGGCGGAGTAGTCGTAGCGGTCATCAGAGCCGTCGGTGAGCAGCGCCATCAGCTCGTCGAGGTCGGCGGTGCGGTCGGTGTCGACCACGAAGTACGCCGACTCCACGTGCGTGAGCGCGATCGTGGCGCACACGATGATCCCGGTCAGTCCCATGCCGCCGACGGTTGCCCAGAACAGCTCGTCGTCGGGGGTCAGCGTGCTGATCGACCCGTCGGCGGTGATCAGGTCAAGGGAGCGGACATGGTTGCCGAAGCTGCCCGCGCTGTGGTGATTCTTGCCGTGGATGTCGGCTGCGATGGCGCCACCCACGGTAACCTGCCGGGTGCCGGGCAGCACGGGAACCCACAACCCGAACGGCAGTGCGGCGCGCATCAGCGTGTCGAGGCTGAGCCCTGCGTCCACCACGGCCAAGCCGCTGCCCGCGTCGATGGAGTGGATCCTGGTCAGCCCGGTCATGTCGATGACCAGCCCGCCCGCGTTCTGCGCCGGGTCCCCGTAGGACCGGCCCAGTCCCCGGGCGATCACCCCCCGGTCCCCGGGGTCGGCCAGCGCTCGCTGGATCGACTCGACAGTCGGATCGACCAGCACCCGTGCGGTGGTCGGCGCAGTGCGCCCCCACCCGCTCAGCGAACGCACCACGATCTCAACCATCGGCGCGCAGCCTACTCAGTCGCGCATCCGTTGCCCGTTCCGGGGACAGCTAGCAGGAAACCGCCTCTTGCCGCAGTCTGCGTCCGGTACCCGCTGAAGCGAGCACTTCGGGCAGGTTGCCGGGGTGCACGATGCAGAGACGGTGGGTGGTGCGGGTCAGGGCGACGTAGAGGTCGTTGAGACCGCGCGGGGACTCTGCGACGATCGTGGCTGGGTCGACCAGTACCACCGAGTCGAACTCCAGGCCCTTGGCCTCGGCGACCGTCAGCACGGTGACCGGTGCGTCGAGCTCGGCGCTACCGGCCATGGGCAAGACCTTGCGCAATGCATCCACCTCGGAGCCTGGTCCGAGCACGGCCACCCGGCCGTTGCCCACCGAAGCAGCCTCGACGGAGACCACCGCTGGCAGCTCGTCGGCCAGCGCACAGACCTCAACCGCGCGGGGCGGCACGCCGGTGCGGCGAACCGACCGCGGTGGCGTGATGTCGACATCGATAGCGGCGAGCACGTCGTCGGCCAACTCCGCGATCTCCGCAGGACTGCGGTAATTGATCGTCAGCTGCTCCAACCGCCAGCGCTGTGCCACGTACGGGCCGAGCACGTCCTGCCAGGAACCGGCACCGGCCTGGTTGCCCGTCTGGGCAAGGTCGCCGACCACTGTCATCGAGCGGCTGGGGCAACGTCGCATGAGCACCCGCCACGCCATCGGGGACAGCTCCTGGGCCTCGTCGACGATGACGTGACCGTAGGTCCAGGTCCGGTCCGCGGCGGCACGCTCGGCGGTGCTGTCATAGCTGCGCTGCCGCTGGCGGTCGGCCAGCCGGTCGGCGTCGATCAGATCGGTGGCCCGCAATAGCTCAGGGTCGAGGTCCTCGTCCAGGCCCAGGATGTCCAGCACGCCTTGCGCGTACTGCAGCTCCGCTCGCAGCGCGGCGGCCTCGCGGGCGGCCTCGGCCCTGCCGTCGGAACCGAGCAGCTCGGCGGCCTCGTCCAGCAGTGGAACGTCGGCAGGGGTCCAGATCAACCCGGGGTCGACGTCCGGGCCGGGATCGGGGCGAGCCAGCAGGTCGCGCTCCGTGGCGTCCAGCACCCGGTGGGTGGCCGTGGCCAGCCGCTGCGGGTCCGTGTAGAGATCGGTCAGCAGCTGCTCCGGTGACAGTGTCGGCCACAGCGCGTCCAGCGCCGCGGTCAGGTCAGGACTGGACCGCAGTTCGGCGCGGATGTCGGCCAGGTCACCCCGGTCCAGCAGTCCGCTCCCCAGATCGTCGAACCCGCTCGCGATCCGTGCGGCCAGTGCCGTGATCACCTCGCGGTAGAAGATCCGCTTGGCCTCGTTGTGCGGACGGCGGGAGCGCCGCGCCCGGGTGCGGGCCGGCAGGCACACCTCCTGGTCCAACCGGATGACCGCACCGTCCTCGATGCGCAGCTCGACCGGTTGGGTGGGTACCTGCTGGCGGTCCCGGACCGCTGCGGCGACCACCTTCGCCATCTCTAGGCGACCCTTGACGGCGGCGGCGTCGTCGCGCTCGGTGCCGCGGGCGTGCAATCCCGGGTGTAGCTGCGCCACCGTGCACAGCAGCACGCTGGTCTCCCCTAGAGAGGGCAGTACCTGCCCGATGTAGCGCAGGAACGTCGAGTTGGGCCCGACCACCAGCACGCCCCGCTTGGCCAGCTGCCGGCGGTGGGTGTAGAGCAGGTAGGCGGCCCGATGCAGGGCGACCGCGGTCTTGCCGGTGCCCGGTCCGCCCTGCACGACCAGCACTCCCTGGGGCTTCGCGCGGATGATCCGATCCTGCTCGACCTGGATGGTCGCGACGATGTCGGACATGTGGCCGGTCCGGGTCGCGGCCAGCGCGGCCATCAGCGCTGCCTCACTGATCAGGCCGGTGCGGGTGGAATCCTGCTCGGCGCCCTCGAGGTCGAGCACCTCGTCCTCGACGGCGAGCACCGTCCGGCTGCGGGTCCGGATGTGCCGGCGGCGGCGAACGCCCTCGGGGCGAGCCGCGGTTGCGGTGTAGAACGGACGCGCCGCGGGTGCCCGCCAGTCGATGAGCAGCGGCTGGTAGTCGCGCTGTTCGTCGAGCAACCCGAGCCGTCCGATATAGCGCCGACCGTCCCCGTCCATAGCCTCGTCGTCGGTTCCGTCGCTGTGCAGGTCGAGCCGCCCGAAGCACAGGCCTTGCTCGACGCCGTCCAGGGTGGCGAGCTGCTCGGCGTACATCGCGGCGGCCGCGTCCCGCTCGCTGAGCGCCTGCGGGGTGCCGGTGGTGGGGGCTTTCAGGACCTCGGCGAGCCGCTGCGCGGTGTAGCGGCGGCGCTCGTCGAGGTGCTGGTAGAGCAAAGTGAGGTAGTCCTGCTCGGCCGCCGCGTCCGGGGTTGTGGGGGAAAGCAACACGCGATGCATCCACCTTCTGCGACGGCACGTGGCTGAAACTCACTCGGCAGCTGCCGACATTCCAAGGTAGCAAGACAGGCGCCGCACCGCCGCTGGGCAGCGCTACCGCGGCCACCACCACCCGGTGAATTCTTGGTGCAACGAGGCGACGTGCCGCTCGAGCCTCAGCTGCTGGCGTCGGCCGATTGCACTTGGGCGGCAGGAAGACCGGGAGCAGCCGCCCGGTCGAAGTGATAGACCTGGCGGAAGCTGGTTCCGTCGCCATGGCGAATACGGCGCCTACCGGGCGACCACCCCCGCTGACGAACGATCAGACAGTAGTGGGTTCAGCCGGAGCTACCCTCAGCACTGCTCCCAGCCGGACCGCTGGACGCAGATCCGCCCCAGCCGATCATCCCCAACATGGTGAAGCGCGAAATACCCGCACCATCGGCGCCGCGGGTTCCCGCATCGCCGCTGGGGCCGGTGAGGTCTGTGGGCAGCATCGACAGCACCGTACGGGCCGGCAGCAGCTCCACGTATTGCTCGCGGATTTCGGCGTGGCTCATCGCATCAGACATTGATTCCCCCTAGGAAATGGCTTACCGGCGGCAGAGCCGGTTCGGCATTACCTACGGTGCCCACGGGCAGCGTCCGTTGCAATCAGTAGTTCCACGTAATCCCGTGCCTGTGCTACCTAGGGTTGGGTTGCCATCCGGCGGGGGCGCCGCGATCTGCGGGCTCACCGTGACCGGGGACTGCTGTTCGTCTCGAGGCACGGGTGATCACGACCGGGCACCAGGACCATTTCACCCCGTCATCTGGTGTAGGCGCGGCCGGTATAACTCTGCCCGATCAGCGTCGGTAACCGGGTCCATCCGGCTCGACGCCGCTGTTCGACGCGAAGATCGACCAGACCGGTGGGGTGGGAGTAGACCACTTCGTCGACATGGCCCCAGCCCAGCGTCGGCACGCCCGACGGTTCCAGCCGGGAGGGCAGCTCGACGAACCTGGCGGTGCGGTCAACCTGCAGCAGCGTGCCACCGTTGTCTGCGAAGGTCGAGTTGTAGAGGATCGAGTCCTCCATGCCATCCGCAGCCCGCAGCCGCATCGCGGGTGGCTCCACCAGGCCGTTTCGCACGGAGATCTGGTCCTGGCAGGGCCACAACCCGGCAGACACCTGGTCGGCGAACACCGGCCGGTCAGCGATGACGTCGGTGACCGGCGTTGGCCGGGCCAGCCGGGGTTGCCCGACTGCCAGCCAGCTGCCCTGGCCTGAGACGCGATCGTGGGCCACCACCCGCACCGCGGTAGGCGCCACCAGGCCAGCGTCGGCCAGTGCGACGGCGACGTCGGTCCAGTCGGCTCTGTTCCCGACGGCGGGCAGCGGCACTGTCCGCACCTGGTCCGGGGTGACCGGATCACCGGCTCCGACCTGCACCGCGAGCTGCTGCTGCGCGGTCAGGGTGCCCCGCAGCGGCACAACCAACCGCGCGTCCGGAGCCAGACTGGGCAACGGGTACCAGGCGGTCTGGACAGCACCGACAC
Organism: Actinomycetota bacterium; assembly: GCA_030863045.1. Classification (GTDB taxonomy): domain Bacteria; phylum Actinomycetota; class Actinomycetes; order Mycobacteriales; family Pseudonocardiaceae. Next base: position 11,029 of record JALZCN010000648.1, read on the forward strand.
CGGTACCGTCGGGCACGTCATCATCCCAGGCTGCCTCGTTCGGGGTGGCCCGCATGTCCCCGGTGAGCGTGGCAGGCCCAGCGGCCGGCCCCAGGCCCGGCTTGACGTCGGCGAACACCTGCACCGCCGGCGCCAGGCCGCAGGGCTGGCCGGCGAGCGCGCGCAGGTTCATCAGCGCCACCGACGCGCCCGGGTACTGGCGCAGCGGCGCGATGGTGAACACCGCCAGCATCAGCGTCACTCCCAGGCCGACGGCCGTGACCAACACGGCCCGATCGGGTCCCAGCCGGCCGAGCCGGCAATCTGACCACAGCCGCCGGTGTCGCAGCCACCACCAGCCCACCCCAGCGACAGCCAGCCACAGCAGCGGGTTGCGCAACGCCAACGGTCCCAGCGACGGCGCGAGCAGGCTCTGCACGTACGGGGTGTCGACGAGGACGTGGTTACCGAAGGGCTGACCCCAGTCCGACAAGGGACGCCACAGGTTGGGACCGGCGAATCCGACCGACGCGGCGGCCACCAGCCCCGCGGTGCCGATGGCCATCACCGCGGCGTGGGCCCGCCTCGGCAGTGGTGATCGAATGACCGCAGCGGCGAGCAGCACGGCAGCCGGGGCAGCGATGGCCCCGAAGTGATTCACCCACTTCGTCGGGGTGAGGGTCATCGCCGCCAGGCCCACCGTGGTGATCAGCGCTGAGTCGCCGAGCAGCCGGCCGCTGGGTCCCGCAGTGCCCGCCCCCCGCCCTGCGCCGACGGCGGCGGCCAGCAGGACCGCCAGCGTGAGCAGCACCGGCAGCCGCTTTCCCCAGGCTCCCCGCTCGTCACCGACCAGCAGGTTCGCGTAGTGCAGATATTCTTGGTACCAAGCGTCTTGGCGGTAGTACCAGCGGTGCACCGCAATCGATTCCAGCACGTCGCCGAGCGTGGCGTCGGCGAAGGCCACCGGCACGACGATCGAGGCGGCGGCACCCGTCAACAGCACGGCCGCACCACGGTCGCGCACCTCGGCGGCCCGCCACCACTGCCACAGCCATGGCAGACACAGCAGCAACGGTGCGGCAGCGACCAGGCCGGTGGGCGACGCCGTGACGGTGAGCGCGGCGACGGCGGTGGCCGCGGCGAAGATCCCCACCGAGCGGCGCCGCCGGGCTGCTTCGGCCAGCACCAGCA
>JALZCN010000052.1 GCA_030863045.1 Actinomycetota bacterium
CGCGGAATCCGCATCGGATGCGGCTGACGTCTTCGATCAGCACGTTCAGTGATCACCGCAAGGGGATCCCCATCTAGGGACGGCGGGCTTGAGGCCACCGACCTGTCTCTGAAGGCGGCTAATCCGAGAATCTCCGGGGTGTGGATCAGGCTGCGGGGTTGAGGGTGACCGAGGAGCCGAGGGCCTGCAGTTCGCGGATGTGGTGACGGGCCTTGCGCTCGGGGTTGTTGCGTGCGGCGTAGTAGTCCGGGCCGAGGTCGGTGAACTGGGCCTGCTCGTCGGAGAGCAGCGCCCAGATGACGACCAGGATGGAGCGGCCGATCGCGACGATGGCCCGCTTCTTGCCGCGACGGCGGGCGATCCGCCGATATCGCTCGCCGAGGAAGGTATCGGTGCGGGCGGCGCTGACGGCGGCCTCGCCGAGCACGCGGGCCAGGTAGCGGTTGCCGTTGCCGCTGGCTGCCTTGCCGGTGGGGCGGCCGGCGGATTCGTTGACTCCCGGCGCGAACCGCGCCCAGGAGGCCAGATGCGCCGGGGTCGGGAAGCGGGTCATGTCCGTGCCGATCTCGGCCAGGATCATCTGCGCAGCAACTGGTCCTATCCCGGGGATCGCATCGAGCTTGACGACCGCGGGGGCCAGCTCGCCGACCTGGGCCTCGATGCGGGCCTGCACGGTGGCGATGTCGGCGGTGACCGCATCCACCCGGTTCAGCATCTGGGTCAGCAGAAAGGCGTGGTGGTCGGTGAACCGGCCGGTCAGCGCCTCGGTCAGGCGGGCGGTCTTGGACCGCAGGCTGCCCCGGGCCAGGTCCGCGAGCACCGCCGGATCCCGCTCGCCGGCGATCAGCGCGGCCATGATCGCCCGCCCGGAGGCCCCGAAGGCGTCGCTGACCACCACCGAGAGCTTGATCAGCGCGTCCTCGAGCAGCTTCTCCACCCGCTGCTTCTCCGCGGTGCGCACGGCCAGCAGGTCCACCCGGTAGCGGGTCAGATCGCGCAGCTGCCGAATCTGCGGCGGTGGCACGAAGCTCGGGCGCAGCATCTGCCGCTCGGCGACCTTGCACAGCCACACCGCATCCAGCCGGTCGGTCTTGGGCCGGCCGGGCAGGTGCTTGACGTCGTGCGCGTTGACCAGCCAGGTCTCGAACCGGCCCTCCAGCAGGTAGAACGGCGCCCGCCAGTAGTCGCTGGTCGCCTCCATGACCACCCGGGTCACCCCGAGTTCGGCCAGCCAGTCACCCAGCTCCAGCAGCGCGGCGGTCATCGTGGAGACGGTGCGGACCTCCTGCATCCGCTGCCGGCCCGGGCCGGGCACCCGGGCGCAGCACACCACCTCGGCCTTGGCCACGTCGAGAGCGGCGACCCGCTCGATGATCTCGGGCTCGTCGGTGTCGACCCGCATCGCCCTCGCCTCCCCGGTCCCGTTGTGGGGCGGCCACCCGTGGGAGCTGCAGGGAAAGGCGAATCTGATCCTCGTGCTCGAAGCACACGCGACGGCCCACAGCGCAGCTCCCGGCGCCCGACTTCAGACCGGCCTCGCACGACCAAGCCACCACGGCGTCGACGGGCGGCCGCGCACCATTTTCAGCCCGGACCGGCGCTCCCCGACAGGGGACATCCAGGACTTCAGAGGAAAACCGTGGGTTGAGTGTGGGCCTTGGACTCAGCAGTGACACCACAACCCTCTGACCAGGAGCTCTGCTCCCCCGATTGGACTCGAACCAATAACCCTGCGATTGCAGGGTGAAGCCTTACCGTGGCGTACCGCGGGTAGCCGTACTGGCCTCTGACGTGCGCGGATATGGTGCTCGGGGTGGTCCGTGTCGTACCGTGACGCCCCATCGCCATCCGCCGTTTATCAGGGGTAAATCATGGGCAGGCCCGGTCTGGTACTCGGCACGGCAGGCAAGATCCGCGTGCACGCCACGCCATCAGGTCATCGCGCCGTCGCTTGGTACCGCGACTACGACGGCAAGTGCCGACAGGTCGAGCGGCACGCGAAGACCAAGGCTGCCGCGCAGGCGGCGCTGCGGCTTGCCCTACGCGACCGTGCCCGCCTC
>JALZCN010000668.1 GCA_030863045.1 Actinomycetota bacterium
CCAGCAAACCAACAGAGTCCCCCCAGCAAACAAGATGAGGCCCAGATAGGCCAACCTTGGACTAGCAGCGCGGGCGTGTCCTACCCGCTGTGTAAGTGACGTGGCCTGACTCTGAGTCGCGAGAAGCGGCTCGTGGAAGGATACGCGATGATCGAGACTGCAGCGGTGCCGGGCAATCCCGCTGACCGACGGCCGCCGGCGGAAGCCGCTGGTTGATCAAGAGTTGGCGGACCAGCTGTTGGGCCGGGCGCAGGGGGTCGAGTTGCTCGGTCCGGACGGGTTGCTTTCCCAGGTCACCAAGGCGGTGCTGGAACGGGCGCTGGCCGAGGAGATGACCGAGCACCTGGGCTAAGTGACACGCGTCTCCCTTAATCGTAAGTTGATCTCCTAATAGTTGGAGCTTCCAGCCGCGGCAACCTGCGGTGCTAGGCTGTCTATCGCTCAGTTATTGGAACAGATGGTGTCGAACTTGGGCAGCGCCGCATTGAACAGCGACGCAGGAATATTTTCACTGACGGCAAGTCGCTCACTTCTGCGGTGTTCGCGGTGCTGGGGTAGCGGTTACTCCGTCGTGACGTTCGCTTTGATCACGTTGGAAACCAGTTCTCGGGGTTGTTCGAAGTAGTCCATCACGATGATTCCAATGCGCCCCGGTGCGGATTCGGCAAGATAGTCGTTGAGACGTGGATTTATTTTTTTTGAGTAACCGCGCGCCGTCGGCCCCACAGCGCTCGCGAACGTAGTATATAGCTGACTTGGGTCGCCGCGTCTTGCTTTGTCTATGTGGTCAACGACGTAGTCGAACTTGTTGTCAACTCCAGGAGTCATATAGCGATCTTCAATATCATAAAATGGAGGTGCTGTGCTTCTGAAGCACTGATCTTCCGGCCAGTAAAAGAGATCAAACCCGACGTCTTGGCTGCCTTCGAATCGACGCAACAACACGATCTTACCGCGAACGTCTCCCAACCTCGTTTCGGGCGTGAGGGCAGGACTTGCGACCACTGAATTGCTGCCAGGGGGAGCAGCGATGAAATTGTAGAATAGCGGAAGGCCCTCGATACATTCCCACGTCTTTGCATTGAACGTATCTTCAAACGAGCGGGTGTTTTTACCAGGGGTTGCCGTGTCCGCTATGGGTAATTTGCAAGCAATTTGAGAAGGGGCGAACTTGCCGAGCACCTCATCGGCGCGACTCTCATCAGATACGGACATCAAAATAGTTTCAGAAGGGTACTGCCTAAGGAAGTTGAAGCAAATGGTCAGAATATCTCCATAGTGTTTTTCCGTGCATATAATATCGTGGTGTACACAAAGGTTGTCCTGGTAATGCGTAAACCTGATGTCGAGAAAGCGTATTCCCGCATTCAACTGGTCGGGCACATCCAGCTCTTGGGTCTTTCCAACTCCCAGTAATCCGTGGACGCAACAAGAATTATGTGTCCCAGGAATGCTCAAATTCATCACTGAAGTATCATCGGGAACGTAACGCATCCAAGAAGGGTGAGTAATGAACTCGTCCATCATGCTGCTCCCCGCCGTTCACCACCGCGCGCGCCCCTGCTCGCACCAGGACATTCAGCGCCACCTTGCTGCCGACGCGTACCCTAACGCGGTGCTCGCCGGTTCGCGATCATTCCCACCGTTGCACCGGCGCTGTCTACCGGTCAAGACCTTGCTGGCGGCCGGTCCATGTGGAGTCGGATGGTGGTGGGGTCAGGCCATCGGTAGAGCTGGTCGCAGAGTTGGTGTGCCATCCACAGGCCGCGGCCGCGGCCCTGGTTCCCTTGGGGTAGTAGCCCAGCCAGCGGTTGGGTGAAGCGACCGTTGTCGCTGATCTGGCAGACCACCGAGGCCACTGCGGTCCACAAGCACACGGCGGTGGGTGGGACGCCGTGTTCGAGGGCGTTGCTGGTTACTTCGCTGACGGCAAGCACAAAATCGTCACAGCGGGCGACGGGCAGCCCAGCCTTAGCAACGTGACTGCCGATAACCTGGCGTAGTTCGGTCAGCTGGCAGGGATGGTCAATGATGCGGATGATGTCGGGTGGGCCCAGCTCGCTGGGAGGGGGCAACGGGTGGTTGGCAAGGAATTGTTCGGGCGGTAAGTGATCTGGGCTGGGGGTGGCCGCGCCGTTGAGCAGGCTGGGATGGGCCTGGCGCACTGCGGTGACGGTCGCGGGGTCGTTGGGGTAGGCGCAGACCAACGTGAGGTCGTGCGCGGCTAGGGCCTGGTTGGTGAGGGCATCGACGTGCATCCACAACGCCGCGCGATACGAGTCATCGCCGCCGGGATCGGGGGCAGTGACGATCGTGGTCGGCTCGCCTGGGCTGGTTTCGGTGATCCAGCTCAGGTAATGGCTCAGCACTCGGCCGGGATGACGATAAAGGCCACCTGAGTCAGCGATGTGCAGGCCCGCCAGGGTGGGCAGGTGACCTTGGAGCTTGGCTGCGGTCGCGGGAGGCAGCACCACGAGCACCGACTGTGCGCAAGCCAGTCGTTCGGCAACCAGCGGGGCGAGAATATCGGCGAGATCCGCCGACGGTGGATGTAGCAACCCGTGATGGACTAGCCCCCGGCCCTCGGCCGAGGTGCACACCAATGCCACCCCCTCTGCCGTTCGTGCAGTCGCACTGCTCGCTACCCAACAAACCTTCCCCTGCGGCGCTGTACCCGTTGGCGCGACCATCAAACCCGTACAGCCCGCCAATCGGGCGCGCAGCCCGGGTTGCTCTCTAGTTACTTCGGCGTGATGGACGCCGGTGAACCGGCCAAGTTATGTTCGTCGTTCGTACAGCGTTCACGCACCACCGGAGGGCACCGCCTGTGCATGGTGACGCTGCCATCGACCACGGTATGCCGGGCGTACGGGGAGGAGCAGGACCCGTGGTGACTGCAAAAGACCCGCTCATCGAGCACATCGACTCGCCTGCCGCCGACGATCACTCGACCAGCTTGTCTGGCGCAGCCGCCTTGGCTGCTGCCGGACCAAGCGAGGATCCCGCCCTTAATGCCGCATCTGAGTTGCTGGGACTAACCGTAGAGCACCCAGCCAACGGCGTATGTGTGGTGACAGTGGACGGAGAGCTGGACATGTGCACCGCGCCACTACTCGACGCATGTCTACAAGACCAACTCTGCACCAATCCGCGCCACCTCGTCGTGGACTTACAACCGGTGTATTTCTTGAGCTCTAGTGGGCTGAACTGCCTGCTGCGCACCCGCAACAGTGCCCAGACCACCACAACACAGCTGCACCTAGCAGGCCTGACCACCCGAGCTGTAGCACGCCCACTGCAAGTCAGCCAGCTGCTGGACCAATTCAACACCTACCCCACCGTCACCCACGCCCTCACCGCGATAATCGACTGAACATTATACCTTAACCTGACGCTATTCTTCTTTATGGACGTTTTGGGTTATTATATCGGAGTATCTATTGCGTTCGGGTGGACCTGTTCTCTTCATCTTCTCCACGCTGTGACGTCCGCAGGAGTTGATGTCGAGCAGTGGGGACGCGCCATTGGCAACTTCGTAGGCGCGGCCATACGTACCCCGAGAGTGCGGACTGAGCAAGGTTCGGGGTCACCGTTCACAGTGTAATGATGTTACTAGAACGCCGGCGACACGCCGACGAATAACGTGGTGCTATTCGACGGCGAGCATCACCTCAGTCGATTTGATCAAGACAGTGACAGAGTCGCCTTCGGAGAGATCTAGTTCCTCGACGCCGTCCTTGGTGATCGAGGCAGTAATCAGCTGGCCCCCGTCGAGGGCTACCTTGACAATGGTCATCACGCTGCCAGGCCAGAGTGACTCCACCCGGCCCTTGAGCTGGTTGCGCGTCGATAGACGCATGTTCAATGCCTCCTACTG
>JALZCN010000466.1 GCA_030863045.1 Actinomycetota bacterium
GTTTGTGTCCTTCCCGGCGAGGCCCTACCCGTTACCAGCAGCTCGCTCCGGCGCTGTGCTGCGGCAAGCCTGCTCGCTGGGCACCGATGTCGTCGTCCTGGACAGCATCGCCGCCGCCTTCCTCGCACCCCAGCTGGCCCTACAGTCGCCGGTAATCCCCTTCGTCGCGATCCTCCACCAGCCTCCCGGCGGAATCGATCACAATCGGCTACGTGCCCGGGCGCAGGCCATCCTCGACCGGATCGCCTACCGCCGTGCCGCCGTGTTGGTGCTGGCCAGCGCGGCACTCGCCCCTCAACTGCCGGCCGACCTGCGGGCCCGTGCGGTTGTGATCCCGCCCGGCCGGGATGTCGGGCCGTCGCCGCAGGTGGTCGGCGACTTGCGTCGCGGCCGCCGGACGGCGTTGCTGTGCGTGGGTAACTGGGTGGAGCGCAAGGGACTGCTTGAGCTGCTCGCGGCCGTTGCAGCCCTCCCCTCAGACGCGGCCACGTTGCACCTTGCCGGCCGCGATGACGTCGACCGGCGGTACGCAACCCGTGTCCATGCCCGGTTGGCCCACCCAGACCTGGCTGGGCGGGTTGTCGTGCATGGCCCGCTTGACCGGGCGCAGGTCAGCGCGCTGTACCACAGCGCCGACGTGTTCGTGCTGCCGAGCGTGCGGGAGCCATACGGCACGGCATACGGCGAGGCGATGGCGGCCGGATTGCCGGTGGTCGGCTGGCGCGCCGGAAACCTGCAACACATGGCCACCCACGGTCGGGAGGGGCTGGTGCTACCGCCGGAGGACGTCCCCGAGCTCACCGCCGCATTGCGCCGGTTGGCCGACGATGAGCCCTACCGGCGGCGCCTGGGGGAAGCGGCCCAGCGACGGGCGGCGGCCCTGCCCACGTGGGAGGAGTCGGCCGGTCGCCTCTTCGCCACGCTGCGCGCAGTGGCCCGGTCGTGACTCAGCCACCCACCACCTCGCTGTTGGCGGCGTGCACCTCATTGAATGCGAGCAACAGCGGGAGCGGGCCGCTGGTGTCAACTCTGCACACCGCGGCGTCGACGAGGTACATCCGCCAGGCCACCTCGTCGCCGACCCCTAGCGCCCAGGCCAGCGCGGCCTTGATCGGGGAGACGTGGCTGACCACTACCACGTCGCCGCAGGCGGCGTCGCCGGCCAACTCGGAACAGGCTTCGCGCACTCGGAGCCCTACCGCAGCCACTGACTCACCTCCGGCGGGCACGAAGTGCGGGTCCCGCCACCACGTTCGCCACGTCTCGTCGGGCAGCGCGGTCGCCGGCTGCCCATCCAGGTCGCCGTAGTCCATCTCGATCCAACGCCAGTCAACCTCGAGATCTACACAATCGTTACGGGCGTCGGCCAACACAGCCGCGGTCTGCCGGGCGCGCAGCAGCGGGCTGGATACAACCCGGATCAGAGGCGGAAGAGCCTTGGCGAGGGCGCGCGCCTGCCGATAACCCGTTTCAGTCAGCGGCGGGTCAGCTCGGCCAAGCAGTAACCCGTGGGCATTAGCGGCCACCTGCCCATGGCGGACGAGGATCAGCATTTTCGCAGACTAGGGCTCTCCGTACCGAAGAGATAGCGGATCAGCTGCGTTGCCCTTCTTGATCGCGGACAAACAGGACAATAACCGGCTGTGGTTTGTGATCAGGTACCCAGCAGAGCGGTGCCCACCCCGCATTAGGTCATGAGATAGCGCGGCCGCGCTGGTCAGCCTCGTGGAGACGAAGGTGGAGACGAAGAAACCCGAACTTCAACCCCTGCCTTGCAAAGGTGGCGTATCGGAGGGCCTGTTCGCTGGCTGTTGAGCCGTCCAAGCCGGCCACGATAGGGCCGTTGGCATCCCCTTGCCCGTGCACCACGACGACAGGGCATGACAACTGGGCATGGGGAGTGCTGAGTCACTGTGGCGCTGGTTGAACCCAGCAGCATCCGGTTCGTTGTTGGGCCCGGCGCCCACACCGGCAATGACCATGTCGGTGGGGATCTCGCTGCTGTCGTCGGTGACCACCGCCGTGACTCGTTCGGTGCCGCGGAACTGTGACCGCCGTGCCGAGCCGGACATCGACGCCGTGCTCGCGGTGCAGCTGCGCGAAGAACCCACTGATCACGGAACCGGCCGCGCCGGGGCCAAGCGCATCGGAAGGGTAAGACC
>JALZCN010000010.1 GCA_030863045.1 Actinomycetota bacterium
GGGTTGGTGATCAGAATGGCGACGTGGCGCATCGGTTCGCCGCCGACCAAGTCAAGGATGGCGTCAACGCCGCCGGGCAGCAGTTCTCGCATCTGCTCGACGACGTCGCCCCTGTCATAGGCCACCAGCGTGGCCCCGAGACTTTCCGTCATCGACCGCTTGGTCTGGCTACCGACTCCGAAGACCGCCGCGCCGCGGTTGCGCGCCAGCTGCGCGGCCATCACCCCGACACCACCGCCGACGCCGTTGATCAGCAACGTCTCACCCTCGGTGACGCCGAGTTTCTCCAGCGCGTCCCAGGCGGTCCCACCAGCCACCGGCAGCGCGGCTGCCTGCACGAAACCGACTTGCGGAGGTTTATGGGTGGTGGCCTCGGCGCGCAGCACCGCATGCTCCGCGTAGCTGCCGTGTCCCGGCGCGGTCAGACCCATCACTTCGTCTCCCTGGGCGAGTCCCTCGACATCGGAGCCGACTGCCACCACAACACCGGCCGCTTCGACGCCGAGCACCAGGGGAAAGTTCGGGGTGGCCTGCGGGTTGGCCATCGCGCCGCTGCGGATCTTGTAATCGGCAGGGTTGACCCCGACAGCCTTGACCTTGATCACCAGCTCGCGTGGACCCGGCACCGGCTGCGGCCGATCGAACCAGGTCTCGGTCTCAGGACCACCGTAAGAGGTGTAGCCATAGGCCCTGCTTGCCCTGCTCATCGCGGTCAGTCCTCTCCCTCGTCACGCACCAATCCTTCATACCCTGCCTCGGCCGACGCAGACCGATCGACCTACGGACTCGTGGATGTCCCTTTGAACAGGGACGGTGTAGTTGATGGCCACGTCCGCGCCCGCTTTCGCAACCCTGCGCGCGATGGCCGCGTCGACCCCGCGGAAACCTCCGGTGACCTCGATCACGACAGGAAGGAACACATCAAATGAGGCCGACAGCTCTGGCCCTCGGTAGGCGACGCCCGCGCGGACGACAGCGCTTAGCACCAGCGCGACGCTGGTCGGGGGGTGCACCGGAGCTCCGAGACCTGGGCGCCGGTGTCCCAGCGCCGAGTCCACAAGCAGATCCCGATGCCACGTTGGTTCGGCACCTACTCGACGCGGCAAAAATGGAGTGTTGATCAGAAAGTTGCTGCTGGTTAACTTCGGCCCGTGTCACTGGTCGGGATTGTGCACGCAGTCCCATTCGGGCTGCAGTTCGTTGGGCGCGCGCAGGCACAGCCCATGCTGGGTTTGTTGCGGGCGGAAAAGGCCGAGTTCGAAGCGGTGTTGGGTACCTCGGTCGAATTCGTGGCGGATGCGGGCGGTCATCACCAGCGGTGGATCATCCGCGACCGTGGTAACCACGAGCAAGCTCCCACGCTGGCATGGAACCCAGCCAGTCGTGAACTGATATCGTTCGCCAACTCGGCGGCGGAGTTTGCAACGACGCTGAACCTGCTGCACACTCTGGCCGGCAGCCGGCAGACCCGAGCCACGGACACACCCCTGACTGATCCAGGGCTTGCATTTGACCGCATCTACACCGAAGTGGCCAATACCTATCCTGGGTTCGCGCTGCGTGGCCTGCACTGGGACGAGATCACCCAACGCCACGCCCATGTGTCCGAGCTTGATGGCGAAGAATTTGTGCTCAGCGTTCAGCGGTGGATCGCCGAGCTCGGGGACGCCCACACCGCGGCTCGCCGCCCGGCCCGCAGGTTTCATCCTCCCTATCGAGCCCGGATGACCCCGGCCGGCGCCGAGCTCACGCGCGTCCCGTGCGGCTCAGCAGCCCATGAAGCCGCGGTTCGCACCGGCTGGGTGATCGATGTCGTGGACCCGGAACGGTGGCTGGCCACATGCGGGGCCACACCTCAGCAGCATGCACAGGTCGCCGCACGCAACTTCATGGCCATGACCGAACCCCGGCGCGAATTCACCGCCCACAACCGCCACGGCCACCAGGCCCGCTGGACTGAAACCATGGTCGCGCCCACCCTGCAGTCCACCCTGCGCTGGCGGCATGTTGACCCATCCCGCACCTATGTCCAGCTCGACAGCTTCGACGGATCGATCGATCTCGCGGCCGGCTTCGACACCCTGCTCACCGAAGCGCACGCACACCACAGCCAGATGCTGATCTTAGATCTCCGCGGCAACACCGGCGGAGCGCTGACCTCAGCCACCGGGCTACGCGACCGATTCCTGCACACCCACACCCAACTAGGCAGCATCGCATGTACCACAGGCACCGGACAGCTGGCCGACCCGGTACCACTTACCGGCGACCCCTCCCCCGCCACCCGCTGGCCGGGACCGATCACCGTCCTGGTCGACGCCATGACCTACTCCGCCGCCGAAGACTTCCTCCTCGGGCTGCAAGGTCTGGCACACGTCACCGTCCTGGGAGAACCCACCGGCGGAGGAAGCGGCCGACCCCGCACCATAACCATCACCCCCGACCTCACCCTCACCATCAGCACTGCGCTCACCTACGACCGTCACCACCACTGCATCGAACTCAACGGCCTACCCGTAGAGGGACCCGCCCCGACCTGCGATCCATAACCACCAACACCCAACTAATGAGCTCTCGTAATCGGCCGACCTCAGTTGTCAGCTATGACCGGCGGGAGCATTACGCCGACCACGCCGATATGCCATGAGTGATCTTCATGCAACACCTCCGCCCTTCTCAGCCCTCCGGACCGCGGCCATCGTCGGCTGAGACGTTGGTCTGCCGCGACTGAGTGCGCTCCACGCCGTGTTATGCATGGATGACCATGCAAACCCAACGCACGAACAGCGGCAGAAGCAACGTTACTCACGGCGGGGAATCTGGGACTAGGACGCCTCGGTCAGGGAGCTGGAGGGCTTGCGGTCAAGCCACTTGTCGAGGAGGGGTGGCGGCGTCCATGTGTCGAACGCGTCGAGGAGGCGTGCTGCGT
>JALZCN010000019.1 GCA_030863045.1 Actinomycetota bacterium
CGCGCAGCGCTCCGAGCGGTAGCGGACGGTGACAGCGGTGAGCCGCGAAGTTCACCGGGTCAGCAGAGTCGGACGGCCTGACGACGATCTAACCTGCACCGAGTGACTCTTGCGCCCGAGCTGAGCCCTGCCCCGTCGGAACCGCTCGCGGTCGCCGCGGTCTGCTTCGACGTTGACGCGACTTTGGTCGACTACGAAGGATCGACCCGCGCCGGGCTGCGTGAGCTGCTTGGCACCGACGAAGCCTGGGGCGACTGGTGTGCGCTATCCGATCGGCACTACCTGCGCTATCTGGCGGGTGACCTCGACTTTGACACGATGCGCAGGCAGCGCACCAGAGACTTCTTCGCTTCTCGGGGCGAGGTGCTCTGCGACGGCGAGGTCTCCCGGCGCGAGGAGCTCCGTGCGGCGGCGGTGCGCCGGTCTTGGCGCCTTTTCGACGACGCACTGCCGTGCCTGCGGGCGATCCGAAGCCTTGGCCTACGGCTGGCGGCGATCACCAACGCAGCCGGCGACTACCAGCGCGCGAAGCTCGGCGCGCTCGGGCTGGAGTCGGCCTTCGATGCGGTGCTGATCTCCGGGGAGCTTGGCGTGGCCAAGCCGCACCGAGCGATCTTCCGAACAGCTTGCCGTGTCCTCGACGTGAGTCCTGCCCAGGCCGTGCACGTCGGCGACCGATTGGACACCGACGCCAAGGGCGCGCGGGACGCTGGGCTGCATGGAGTGTGGCTGGACCGATCCGGTCGCGGCGCGCTGCCGGAGGGCGCCGGGATTTCGGTAATCGGCCGGTTGGCTGAGCTTCCCGCGCTGGTCACCCGGCATATCGGGAGAGCTGTCGCCAGCCGAGTGGAACCCAACGTGCTCTGTCGACTAACATCGCTGCCCGGTGCTGGTTCGGGTTCGGACAAGGGCCCGGCAACGGACACCGGTGGGGTATGGTGTAATCGGCAGCACGACTGATTCTGGTTCAGTTAGTCTAGGTTCGAGTCCTGGTACCCCAGCGAATGCGATCATTGCGTTTTCGCGGCCCCGTCGTCTAGCGGCCTAGGACGCCGCCCTCTCAAGGCGGTAGCGCGGGTTCAAATCCCGTCGGGGCTACACCTTTGACTTGCAGAGACGGACGAAGCTAACTTGGCAGGCGCGTTTTGTGCAAGGTGCGGTCTCTACCTCACCGAACCCGCCCGCGCGTTGCCACTACGGAGCAGACGGCTTGGCATTCGAGCCCCTTCGGGTGCGAAATGGCCGCGACTTCGCGAGGCCGTGCCGATGCCTACATGTAGTGGTCGGCGTCTAGCGCTGGAGCGGTTGGCGGCTCGGCGCCAAGATGGCCGAAAGACCACCCCGAAATCTCTGAAAGCCGTCCTCGCCAGCGCATCCCGGCAGCGGGCAGTGGACTGACCCCGGGAGCCACTACCCGGGCATCGGTCAGATGGATGTAGACAGTCTGATCGTGCTGGGCGAGAAGACGTTGGTAGCGGTCGGGGAGGCCCTCTGTCGCCTCTCGCGCAGCCCGACGCTCGGCATGGTCCTTCGCCAACGACTCGGCAGCGCCCTTGAATAGCCTCGCCCAACCACCGTGTTCGTCATCGATAGAGCCGCCGACGTGAACGACGAATGCGGCACGGGCGGCGTGCTCAACTTCATCGAACCACTGCCAGTCGGGGATGATCGTTCCGCTGATGACCAGGCCACCCAGTGTGAGCACGACACCTGGGCCGCCGTCCTGGCGCTCGGTGAGATCGTTGATTGCCCTGACCACGGCTTCCAGCGCTTGGTCAATCTGCGGCGCACCCCTGCCCTGGGCCATGCCAAGATTGTCCACCACCATTGACTGGTAGAACACAACTTCTTGCCCGACCGTCACAGCGAGGTGGACGACCGGCTGAGCCTGGTGGGGAGGAGCGCCGCGTCGGGGCGCCACCGCCATGACGGTCGGGATTTCAGCTTTGCCTTGTAGCACCATTCCCAAGGTGGACCTTAGGCATGTCAGGGCGGGGATGAACGCCGACCAGGTGATGGCTCGGAGTGCGCGGCTTGACCGGTGGGACGCGCTGATGCTGTTGTACGCAGCGCTGGCCGCGCTCTGCCGCCCCCTGACCGCGCCCGCCGCAGCCGTTGTCTTCCTTCCGGGGGCAGCGCTGGTCGCCCTGGCGGCGTGGCGGCGGTTGCCGCCGCGGCGGGCAGTCTGCTCGCGATCCGTCATCCCCTGGGC
>JALZCN010000031.1 GCA_030863045.1 Actinomycetota bacterium
CTGAAGTTGTCAACGCCGAATTGGACCGTCTTCCTAAATCCGAATGGCCCGAACGGGCGCTGGCCGCGACCGGCAGGTTACCCGTAAATTAACTGGCAACGACGGTGTACTGGAACCCCCTGCTGACACCCCCGCCGTCGTTGCAGGGAACCGCTGGCCACCCGCTTCCCCCGCCCCCCGGGAAAGGCAGGTTGCGCAGCGGTTCCTTGCGCATTGTTTTCTGGTTGCGCGGGGCCGCGATGTCAAAAGTTGTGGGCGAAATCCATGTTCGGCGCTGATTGTCAGGGGTTTAACCGTTGCGAGCAGCGTGACGGCCACTGAAGGTACCCGGCAATCCACCCTCGTAGAGGTACTTCGCTTCCTCAGCTACCTCCCTGGTCAAGCACGGCCACGGCGCCGCGACGCCGTGCTCGTCCCGGCAAGCCCAGCAGCGACCCTGCGGGTCAGGGACGTGCGTGTTCAACGCACTCCGCCACATATCCGGCAGTTCGGCCAGGATCGCTGCCATGCTCATGATTTATCTACCTCCCGGAGATCGATGCAGCCTACAACGTGGGACGGTGGAACCCTCGATTCGGCCCGGCCCGGTCGCACTTCATACCAGCGGTATTCCGATCCCCGAAGCAGCCGATCGGGGGTGATCTCGCTTCGCAACCGACCGTATACACCGCGTGGCCACTGCCCGGCCATGTGCTCGTCGACACTCCGACGTCGACTTGCTGCCCCGCCGCGTGCGGGAAGGCGTACGGCGTGGCAGCCACGGTGCTTGCACGGCCGTGTTGAAGTGTGTACTCACTGTGTTGAACTTCGTGCCTGTTATCGCGCTCACCGCTGCAGGCGTTACGTCTCCATGGACCATCAGGTCAGCCGCACCGTCCGGTCAAACAGGCACCGCTGGGGCTCTGAGTAGGCCAAACGGGTCACACTCGAAGCAACTATCACGAAGGTCTTGAGATCCGCTCCTCTGGCTGAGAGTGTGTGTCCGCTCTCCTCGCCGCTCCCACCGCACTCCCGGCGAGTGAGCACCAGCCCGCGGTTCGTCCCCCCCGTCGGACCGCGGCCCGCCAGGACCCCTGGGTGCCCCTCGCTCAGAAGGGATCCGTTCACGCGGGACACAGTGGCGGGGCGGGCCCGAGCGTGCGACTCCCCCCTCTCCCCCGGGCCGGCCCCGCCACCAGCTTTCGCCAGTCAGCGCACCAGGTGTTCGAAGGCGGCCAGGTTGCGCAAAGACTCGCCACGGGCCACCCGCCAGTTCCATTCACGCCTGATTGATGTGGCGAACCCGATCTCCAGCAGGGTGTTGAAGTCGCCATCAGCCGCCTCAACCACCTGGCCCAGCACCCGGTCCAACTCGTCGGCTGTCATCGCGTGATGGGCCATCCGACCGATGAGGTAAATATCGCCGACCTTGTCCAGTGCATAGTGCACGCCGTACAACCTCGCATTACGCCGCAGCAGCCAGCGGTAGACCTCCTCGTGTGCCTCGTCGGGATGTCGGCACACGAAAACCTCTACCAGCACCCCGTGCCGGCCAACCAGCACTAAGCATGCGGTCTGCAGCCTCGCCCGGCCCGGCAGGGTGATGACGAAACGCCCCGGCTCCCGGTGTTCGTAGTCGAGGCCCGCGCAGGCCAGCACCTCCACGATGATCCGATCCAGCCGCACCGGGTGGCTCACACCGCCACCTCGCGTTCCAGGTCCACCCGGTAGGTGGCTGCAGCCTCGGCGTAAACCCGCAGGAGGGCCTCAGTGGTGTCCTCCCACGAAAACCGCCGGGCATGCCGGGCGGCACCGTCGGTAAGTTCTTCATGACGCTCTGGGTGCAACACGGCCGACAGCGCGTCGGCCCAGTCGACCGGATGGTGGCCGGACACCAACTGGCCGGACACTCCGTCGGCCACCGCCACCGGCAGGCCGCCCACTGCCGCCGCGACCACCGGCGTGCCGCATGCCTGCGCCTCCAGTGCAACCAGTCCGAACGACTCGCTATAACTGGGCACCGCCACCACGTCCGCGGCGCGATACACCCCGACCAGCCCAGACCCCCGCTGTGGGGGAGCGAACACGACGTGATCAGAGATGCCCAGTCCGGCTGCCAACCGGTGCAACGCGGTGGGTTCAGCCAGCCCGCTACCCGACGGTCCCCCCACCATCATGACCCGCAGCCGGTCGCGCAGCGACGGGTCGCGGCGCACCATTTCGGCCGCGGCGCGTAACAGCACGTCCGGCCCCTTGAGCGGCTGGATACGGCCGATAAAGGCGAGCACCACGGCATCGGGTGCCAGGCCCAGTTCGGCGCGCGCGACGTGCTGGGATCCCGGCGTGAAGAGCTCCAAATCGACTCCCGGCGCGATGGTGGCAGTGCGGGCCGGGTCGGCACCGTAGAGCTCGACGAGCTGAGCGGTCTCGGCGGAGGTGTTTGCGACCAGCCGGTCGGCCTCGGCAACCACCTGCTGCTCTCCGATGACGCGGGTGTACGGCTCTGGAGCGTCGCCCTGGGCCAGTGCAGCGTTCTTCACCTTGGCCAGGGTGTGCGCGGTGTGTACCAGAGGCACTCCCCATCGGTCCCGGGCCAACCAACCGACCTGACCCGACAACCAGTAATGAGAGTGCACCACGTCGTAGTAGCCCGGCTCACGCCGCGCCTCGGCCCGCAGCACGCCGGCGGTAAACGCGCACAGCTGCGCGGGCAGGTCGTTTTTGGCCAAGCCCTCGTAGGGCCCGGCCGCGATGTGCCGCACTGTCACGCCGGGGGCGTGTTCCACGGCCGGGGGTAGCCC
>JALZCN010000037.1 GCA_030863045.1 Actinomycetota bacterium
ACTTCGGAGATGATGCCGAAAAACGGCAGCGCTACGATGTAGACCTCAGGGTGCCCGAAAAACCAGAACAGGTGTTGCCAGAGGATGGCCCCGCCGTTGGCCGGATCGAACACATGTGCTCCCAGAAGCCGATCAGCCTCCAGCCCAAGCAGCGCCGCGGTCAAAATTGGGAACGCCAGCAGCACGAGAAGTGACGTCACCAGAATGTTCCAGGTGAAGATCGGCATCCGGAACATCGTCATCCCGGGCGCTCGCAGGCAGACCACAGTGGTGACCATGTTGACTGCGCCCAGGATGGTGCCCAGTCCGGCAACCACCAACCCCATAATCCACAGGTCCGCGCCGGGGCCTGGAGAGTGGATGGCGTTGGACAGCGGGGTGTAGGCATACCAACCGAAATCTGCCGCACCACCCGGCGTCAGGAATCCGGACACCACCATGATGCCGCCGAACAGGAACAGCCAGTAAGAGAAAGCGTTGAGCCGGGGGAACGCAACGTCCGGTGAGCCGATCTGCAGCGGTAACACCAGATTGGCGAACGCGAACAGGATCGGTGTGGCGTACAGCAGCAGCATGATCGTGCCGTGCATGGTGAACAGCTGGTTGTACTGCTCGTTGGACAGAAACTGCAGCCCGGGCTGAGCCAGCTCGCCCCGCATCAGCATTGCCATGGCGCCACCGATGAAGAAGAAGCCCATGGAAGTAACCAGGTACAGCATGCCGATCACCTTGTGATCGGTCGTCTGGATCAGCCCCAGCAGGGTCGACCCCTTGATCGTGCGGCGCACCGGGTGCGGACGTGTGGCGATCGGCGGGGGTGCAACGGCCGTCACAGGTTGCCTCCTGGTAGTCCACGACTCACCGTGCACGGTACCGCCCCATGGCACCGTAGTGATCGCAGTCCAGCCCTGATCATAGCTTTGACAGGGCTGGCCGTCGGCTCGGGCCCCAGCTGGCGGAGCGGCGGTCAGACAGGCTGTTGCCGAGCGGCGCGGTTGCGCCGGACCTCGTCCATGTCCAGTGCGCGGGCTCGGCCCACGAGGTCGTCCAGTGCCTCCAGCGGCAAAGCGCCAGATTTTGCGTAAAGCACGAGTCCTTCCCTGATGACCGCCAGGGTGGGGATGGACATCACCCGGAATGCGGTGGCGAGCTCGCGTTGCGCCTCGGTGTCGACCTTGCCGAACACCGCGTCAGGGTGCCGCTCCGAGGCCTCCTCAAAAACGGGCCCGAAGCTGCGACAGGGTCCACACCACGATGCCCAGAAATCAACCAACACCAATTCGGCGCTGCTCACGACGTCGGAAAAGTTGTCCTTCGTCAGTTCAACCGTCGCCACTGCCACCTCCATGTGATGTCTTCGTGGCATGACCAACACCTGCCGAGCGGCACGCATTCCGACAACCATCCGTCGAGCGGCTGCGTTCGGGGTTCGCCGCCGAGCCCGGCAGGGTTGCGGTGCTCGAGTCGTTCCAGTTCCGTGGCCCGAACCGCAAGATCCTGTTCACGATCTACCGCCAAGCCAGCGCCGACCGGACGGCGGGCCACCCGAGCGGCCACGAGGCATGGAGGCGCACCTGGTGCGCCGACGTCGGTGTGGCGCCACCAGGCCCTGATCGCCCACTCGCAAGATTCAGACACGACCGTTAACCACGGCTGTGGCGTTGGCCTAGACGCACTCGCAGCGGCCTTGGAGTCAGTGGTGCTGTCCCATCCACCCTCACGGAGTTCGCTCGCGGCGCTCGGCGCGCCTACGTCCTCTGGCGCAGGTAGACGTGCTGGCGACGTTGCTACGGAAGCTGCCCAACCCCACCGCGCCGGCTCCGCCGTCCATCAATCGGCCAAAACCGGGGCGGGCACGGCAACTCTGCGAGCATCGGATATGACACCACCGTGGCGCCGGTTGGGCCCGGTCTCGGCAATCCCGCGCGCCGCGACGAAGGACCCACACACGACCTCACGCACATGCACGTCGTCGCGACGCAACTCTCCAGCAGGGTGGAGCAGCGCCGCGGGCGAAGACAGGCCCGCACCCGCCGATCCCCGCCATTGGTCGGGTGGGTGGGGAGCCTCAGTGGGGTCCGGCGCGGCCGGTGGATCAACCGAGCGAGGGCATGGCGCCCTCGGCAAGCTTGAGCCGGGTCCAGACGTTCATGTTAATGACAACCGCGACGATCTCCAGCATCGCCGCCTCGTCGAAGTGAGCGGTCAGTTTGTCGTGGTACTGCTGGAACGCCTGCCTGATCGTGGTGTCGGAGGCGCGAGTGAGGGCTTCGGCGTACTCCAGCGCGGCCCGCTCGGCATCACTGAATAGCCGCGTCTCCCACCACGCGGTGAGAAAGTCGATTTTCGCCTGCGGGATACCGACGTCGCGGGCGGCGCCGTAGTGGACGTTGAGGCAATAGGTGCAGTTGTTGATCTGGGCGACGCGCAGTCGCAACAGCTGGGGCCAGCTGGCCGTCCAGCGTAAGCTCGGCGGTGTAGCCGAAGGCGGCGGCGCCGGCGTTGGCAATGGCCATCAGCGGTTCGTTGGCTGTGAGGTCCAGCCTGGTGGTGTGGATCTGCACGTCACTCATCCGCGGTGTCCTCTCCAGGGCGTCTGGTCTTGTCACCGTTTCATCGTTCCTGCCGAGAGGTGAACGCGACGACGGCGTCGACGGGCCAATCTGGAGCGTTCAGTCTTCGAACGCCGACACCACGTCGACGGGAAGGTCTACGAGGTTACGTCGGAGTACCCTCTGCCGGCGCTGTTGCGTTATTGCGTAATGGGCAGGGTTGGGCGCTGCGGTGCTTAGCTCAGATAGCGAGGGCGAGTTCGGTGAAGGCTCGCGGGTCCACATTAATGCCGAGTTCATAATGGCCGCGGTGGAGGTTCTGGATGCAGGCGTATCCTGCACTGATCACTTGGGTGGAGCGCAGCCGTTTGAGACCGCACATTGCCGTAGTCGGGATTTCTGGGCGCTGTGGTGCGCTTCGATTGGGTTGTTCGCGTATTGCTCCATGACGCGACAGGCTGCGGGAAGCAGCTCGTCGAGCGGGTGAAAAACTGGCAGATGGCTTCCAGATTTCGCTTCTCGGTGACGAGGACTTCGATGACCGGCTCGACAATCGCCGGCATACGCACGACGTCGTCCCGGGCATCCTTGGAATGGTGGTCGTCTTTCACGAACCGGACGGCTCGAAATTCACCTCTACAGCCAGGAGCGGCACGGTCTGGACATGTCCGGCAAGGCTGGTACGGACGTCCGGTATCACCCAGCCGCCCGCTAATTGGCCAGATTGACCACAGGGCCGACCACGCGACGTACGCGCAACATCTGCTCATGGAGGCGGCAGGAAGAGCTGAAACCTCGCGTGATGCGACATCCGCGTCAGTAGCTAGCCTCGACGTTTCGCGCCGCGGATTCGGATCTTGATCCGGTTGTGATCAGCCGGTTTCGGTGGTGATTGTGCAGTGTGGGTGTGATAGATCGCCCGATGTCGCCTGGGTGGCGCCGGGTTCCGCTCCGGGGGTAGTGCTGGGTCGTCGGGACGGCGTGCAGAGGGTTATCCGCTGAGGGGCGGTGCGGCCCGGTCAGGGCGCGCAGGGTGGCAGGGCGTGGAGAGCAGCTGGGTCCAGGCGCGTGGGCAGACAGGTGCAGTGTGCGGCGCCTCGATGTCCGAGACAGCCGGCCGCGGTGCGCCTCAGGAGGCGACCAGGTTGTCGATCTGGTTGATCGACAATGTGGCGCCCTCAACCACGCCCATGTCCAGCACCTGCTGCAGCGCCTCGGCGGACTCGTAGGTGCTCACGTAGGTCGCGCGAGTGCCGCCGTCATGCTCGGTGAAGGTGAAGACGTTCTTGGAGACCGGCATACCTGGCGTCGGGTTGAAGTCCAGGTCGGCGAAGCCTCGTCGAAGGAGAAACTCGTCGGCTCGTCGACGGCCGTGATCTGCCAGTATCCGGCGTGCTTGTCGCCTTCCGGGCCGGTCATGAAGTAGGTCACGCGACCGCCGAGCGTGAGGTCGTGGTCAACCACGGTCGCCGGGTAGGTTGGCGGCCCCCACACCTTCTCCAGCTGGCGCGGGTCGGCGTAGACCTGCCAGATCCGCTCCACCGGCGCGGCGAAGTCGGCAGTGATGGTTAGGGTCAGGTTGTCGAGGTCCTGCTGGACGTCAGTCACGGGCATGGTTCAGTCCTCCTGGTCGGTGTCGGATGCGATGAGTTCATCGATGCGCGCGATGCGGCCACGCCAGATCTGCTCCAGCTCGGTGAGCATCGACGCCACCGACCGCACCGCCTCCACGTCGCCGCTGGCCAGCTGCTCGCGACCGCTTCGTCGTTTGGTGAGCAGACCGGCCTTCTCCAGCACCGCGACGTGCTTTTGCACCGCGGCGAAGCTCATGTCGTACTTCGCCGCGAGCGTGGAGACCGAGTGCTCCCCGGCCAGCACGCGGCGCATGATGTCGCGCCGGGTCCGGTCGGCGAGCGCGTGGAACAGGGCGTCCGCCCGGCCCTCGTTCTCCTCGGTCACTGAAACAAATATACAACCAACTGGTTGTAGGTTGTCAAGGTGGACTCCGGCAGGAACGGCCGGAGAGTTGCCCACGTGAGGGCACCCACATCCGGGCAGGATCGGCCCGACACCCGCAGTCTCGGACGGAGGGCAGGGTCTCCCGGCGCGCACCCGCGCACGGGGCTGGCCAGCGGAACAGGAACTGATGATCCCCAGCACGACGTCACGTGAGATCAGCTTCACCCGCGACGGCTGGGAGGACTACATCACCTGGGCCAACGAACGGACGAATCCTCAAGCGGATCCGCATGTTCGAAGAAGCCGTCCGCGACCCGGTACCCGGCATCGGCAAGCCCGAGCGCCTGTCCCATAACCTGTCCGGCTATTGGTCTCGGTGTATCACCGACGAACACCGCCTCGTCGACGAGCTCCGCGACAACGGATTGATCATCGTGCAGGCCCGACACCACTACTGAGGCAGCCACAGATCGCTCGCCGAGCCACCACCTGCTGGCACCTACTCGCACACCCCAGAACCACGAATGCCCAGGTCGTTGATCTGGGCATTCGTCAGTAAAGGTACTTGCCGCCCACTCGCACAGCGGCAGGTCCCCCGCCGAGGAGAAAGTGCTTCACCCAAGCGAGCGAAACGACACTCTTGACCAATGACGTTGGCCGAAAGTGCCGATGACTCAACCAGACGATCTTGACCTGTGGAGCTGACGGGATTCGAACCCGTGACCCCCGCACTGCCAGTGCGGTGCGCTACCAGCTGCGCTACAGCCCCGAAGCGATCACCACGGCCTGCCGCGGCGCGTAGGCCACCGTACACGAGACCGGTGATGATGCCCCAAGACCCCACTAGCGTTGGGCGGCACCCGTGAGGGCCTTGGCCAGCCAGGCTTCATCACGGACGTCCGTGAGTGCGCCGTTGACGACCACACTTGGAGTGCTGAACCGGCCGTTGGGGTGCAGACCGCTGATGTACTTGCGGGCGTTCTCGGTGACCGTGGCGACACGCCGTTCGACACCAGCCTGCACGCAGCGTGCGAACCCGTCGCCAGCACCCAAATCACGACCGAGCTGCTGGAGCTGGGCGCTGGTCCACCCCGGACCACCTTCGCTTGGCTGGGCGGCGAACAGGCTGTCATGAAAGCGCGGGAAGATGCCGGCCTCGGCAGCACAGAAGGTGGCACCGGCGGCCAACGTCGAGTATCCGGCGGGCTCCGAGAGGTGATCGATGATGGCGACCGGGTGGTATACCACTTTGGCCTTACCGTCCGCGGCAGCCTGCTGGAGCTGCTGGTGGTAGCGCTCCTCGAACTGCCCGCAGCCCGGGCATAGGAAGTCCTCGTAGATATCGATGGTCACGGGCGCCCGCGGGCTGCCGGTCACCACGGAGTCGCCCTGTACCGTCACCGGGTATTCCGGTCCGGCGGCGGCGAGCGGGATCGCTGCCGGGAGAGGCTCCGGCTTGTTGCGGTTCTGCAGAAGTAGCCCGGCCCCGATGACGACGGCGAGCGCAACAACGACGGCGACGGCTGCGATGAGGGTGCGGTTGGACCCCCCACCCCCGCTGGCCGCCGTCACCGCCGAAGCGGCCTGACGCTTGCGCTTGTGCTCGGCCCGCTCGGCACCGCCCACGCCGTGTCCCCTCTCCAATTCATGTGCCCGGTTCAGGCAATCCGTTGATCAAGATGGCTGGGCCGGGCGTCCGGACCCGCATGCAGCCATCCATCGACGCTCAACACCGTCCGGGGCCGCACCAGGAGCCACAACGCCAGCAGCAACATGCCGGCGTCCCGCGCGAGCTCCTGCGGGTATCGGGTGTCACCCTCGGCCACCGGCCCGCCACCGCCGAAGCACCCGCAGTCGATGGACAACCCGCGGGCCCAGGCCTGCGCCACCCCGACCATCAGCGCCGCGAGCAGCATGGCCGAGGCGAGCGCGACCCACCGGGTGAACGCGCCTGCCAACAGCAGGGTCCCCAGCGCCAGTTCCAGTAGCGGCAACACAGTGGCGACCGGCCCGACCAGATCCGACGGCAACAGCTCGTAGGCGCCCACTGCGATCCGGGTCTGCGCCGGCTCGACGACCTTGAGAGCGCCGGAGAGCAGGAACACCGCCGCCAACGCCAGCCGCGCCACGGTGTGCAGCACATCGGCGATGGAAAGGGACATGCCGGCCACCGGATGAGATTAGCCAGTGGCGTGGCGCACCTGAGTCCCGGCGCGACCTAGCTGGCCTGCACCCCGATCGGCACCGGCACGGGTGGAGCGTCCTTCGGCGGCAACGTCTCGGGCGAGCGCAGCCAGACCGCCGCAGCGAGCAACGACATGCTGCCAGTCAGCGCGAAGGCCGCGGAAAAAGAGATCTGGTCGGCGAGCAGGCCGGCCGCGATCGGACCCAGAATCGCGCCGATGTCGGCAGCCATCTGAACAGTGGCCAGCACCGGCCCACCCTTGGCCTGCGGGCCGATCACATCGGCCACCGTGGCCCCTTGCGCCGGAGTGATCAGCCCAGTGCCGGCACCAGCGATCAGAGCGGCGACCAGGAACTCGGGCATCCCGCCGGTGAAGCCGAGCCAGATCGTCGCGCCACCGGTGACAACCAACCCGGCCAGCATCGGTCGGCGGCGCCCGAGGGAGTCCACGAGCCTGCCGGACACCATGAGCATGGCCACGTTGCCCGCGGCGAAAACCGCCAGCGCCACGCCGGCCAGCGACTCTGGCCGGTGCAGCGCTTCGACCACGAACAGCGGCACCAGCGAGATGCGCACACCGAATACCGCCCAGCCATTGGCGAAGTTCGACGCCAGCGCGGCGCGGTACGCCGGGTTGCCCCACGCCTCGCGCACCGTCAGCGCCGGGACGTGTCCCGCCGTGGTGGCACCGACCACCGTCGAGCGGCGCAGGAACAGCCACGCCGCGGCGGCGGCGACGAACAGCGCCAGCGCGTAGACCACGAAGGGCGCACGCAGCGAGATCGCGATCAGCCCGCCGCCGACCAACGGACCGGAGACGCTGCCGAGCAGGAAGCTGGTGGC
>JALZCN010000056.1 GCA_030863045.1 Actinomycetota bacterium
GCGCAGCACCGTCCACGCGCGGTGGCGCGCGGCGGGCAGCGGAATGCGAGCAAGGGTTGGGGGTCGCATGCGACGGCCTCCAGGTCGGCGGTTGTGCAAGCAGTCGACAACGGCCCGCCAACAGCACGGTGCATCGCCGCGCTGCGATACCCCCAGGGTTAACCGGACCGTCCGGGGCGGCGGACGTCACTGACCGTTACAACCTCTTCCTCCCCGTCACCACCGATCATCCGATCAAGCCTGAAGTTGCGGTGAGGCAGAGATGAAGGTGCTCATGTTCAACCCTCGAGGTCCGGACATCCAACAGGGGCAGCCCGATGCCGACGCGACCGACGAGGTCGTGCGAGCACCAGCACCGAGGGCAGGGCGGTGACCATCACGATATCCAGCCGGGCACGCTGACATGTCAGGCGGCGGCGACCGCGGCGAGCACCCCATGAACGATCTGCGCGAGGTCATCGTCGCCCGTCACGTACGGCGGCATGGTGTACACGAGGTCGCGAAACGGGCGCAACCACACGCCGTGTGATACTGCCGCAGCGGTGGCGGCCGGGAGGTCGACGGGATGGTCGAGCTGCACGACCCCGATCGCACCCAGCACCCGGACGTCAGCGACCCCCGGCAGCTCGCCGGCCGGTGCGAGCCCCGCCCGTAGCCCCGCTTGAAGCCGCCTCACTTCGGCCCGCCAGTCCTGACCGAGCAGCAGGTCGATGGACGCCGACGCCACCGCCGCCGCCAGCGGGTTGGCCATGAACGTGGGCCCGTGGGCGAGCACCGGGATCTCGCCACCGGAAATCCCCTCCGCGACCCGCGAAGTGCACAGTGCGGCTGCCATCGACAGGTAGCCGCCGGTGAGCGCCTTGCCCAGGCACATCACGTCGGGGCTGACCCCGGCGTGGTCGGCGGCGAACAATGCGCCGGTGCGGCCGAATCCGGTGGCGATCTCATCGAAGATCAGCAGCACGTCGTGGCTCAGCGTGATCTCCCGCAGCACGTGCAGGTAGCGCGGGTCGTGGAAGCGCATCCCGCCGGTGCCCTGCACGACCGGTTCGACAATCACCGCGGCCAGCTCGTCGGCGTGCCGGGCCACGGTGTCGGCCAGCAGATGCACGTACACCGGATCCAGCTCGACTGGGGGCGGTGGCACGAACACCTGCCGGGCCAGCACGTCGGACCACAGCGAGTGCATCCCGCCGTCGGGATCACAGACGCTCATCGCGCCGAAGGTGTCACCGTGATAACCGCCTCGCCAGGTGAGTAACCGGTGCTTGCCGGGCCGCCGACGCGAGCGCCAGTACTGCAGGCACATCTTGATCGCGACCTCGACCGACACCGAGCCCGAGTCGGCGAAGAATACGTGCTGCAACGGCTCGGGGGTGATCTCCACCAGGCGCCGTGCCAGCTGGACCGCCGGCTCGTGGGTCAAGCCTCCGAACATCACATGGCTCATCCGGTTGACCTGAGCGCGCACCGCGGCGTCGAGCACCGGGTGGGCGTAGCCGTGGATGGCCGCCCACCACGATGACATCCCGTCCACCAGCTCCACGCCGTCGGCCAGCTGCAGCCGTACCCCAGCGGCGGAGCGGACTACCAGCGGGTCGGTCCGAGCCGGCATCGGCGCGTAGGGATGCCACACATGCTTGCGATCTGCTGCCAGCAGATCCTGCACCGGGTCCACAGTGCGCGAGCCTACGATCAGTGTGGACCCAGTCACCGACCGGACACTTAAAGTAACAATATGTGACGGAATGCTCACGGTGTAACACCGTGAGGGAGAGTAACGATGACTAGCAGTACAGGGTTCCGTGTGTGCGGGGAGCCTGTGGCGTGGTCCTCTGGGGATCACCTGTAACGGGGGGCAAACGGGGCGCGGTCAACCGCCAGGGACGAATGTCGCGCATTCTTTCCTGGCACTGGGGGAGGGGACAGCTTTGGCAGCAAGTCGGCGACCATGCACGTTCCATGACCGCATCGATTCTCTTCGTATCTCATGATTCCACGACACCGGGGGCCGCGAAATCTCGTGGCGAGCACTGTTGCTGCGTGTGACGAGTACACCGGTATCCCCCAACCTCCCATCCCACCGTCCGCAGCCGTGGCCCGGCATTCTGCTCCGGCGCCGATCCGGGTATTCCTGGTCATCGACATGAGTCTGGTTCGGGGAGCGCTGGCCGCCGTGCTGTCCACGGAGGACGACATCGAGGTGGTCGGCGGAGCGCCAGCCGGCGACCGCGTGGTTCCCACGGCGATCCGCCACCGGCCCGACATCGCCGTGCTGGACGTCGACCAGGGTGGATCGGACGTCCTGGCGACCGCCCAGGCGCTGCACGATCGACTGCCGGAGTGCAGGTTGATCGTGCTTGCCGCGGCGCAGCGGCCCGGCCTGGTTCGCCGGGCATTGGATGTGCCGGTGGCCGGGGCGGTGGACAAAGACGCCCAACCGCGGCGGCTGCTGGCCACGATCCGACAGGTGGCCAAGGGCAAGCGAACGATCGACCCGGCACTCGCAGTCGCCGCGATCGGAGTGGCGGGTAGCCCGCTGACACCCCGGGAGCTCGCCGTGCTGGACCTCGCTTCAGGCGGGGCGTCGCCGACCGAAATCGCTCAGCGGCTCTTTCTCAGCCGCGGGACGGTATGCAACTACCTTTCCCGGGTCATGACCAAGCTGCAGGCCCGTACCCGAATCGATGCTATTCGCATCGCAGCCGAGGCAGGCTGGATCTGACGGTATCGGCTGACGGGGCCAGAGGCGGTAATGAGCTCCGGCCCCGTCATGACCGTCCCTTTCCGTTTCCGTGATCAGCCCAATGACCAACCAGGTCGCGGTACAGCGGTGCGGTCGCCAGCAGTTCCCGATGGGTTCCCGACATGAGCGCGGCGCCGTCCATCAGCACGATCCGTTGCGCCCGCAGCGCGGAGCTGATCCGGTGCGCAACGACGATGAGGGTGCCACCACGGCCCGCCAGGATCCGCTCCACCCGCTCCTCAGCCGCAGGGTCGAGGTGGCAGGTGGCTTCGTCCAGGATCAACACGGGCGCCGGGGTCAGGTGGGCCCTCGCCACCGCGATGAGTTGGCGTTCCCCGGCCGACAGCATTCCGGGGTCGAGGGTGGCGTCATAGCCACCGAGGCGGGTCACCACATCGCGCAGGCCCAGTGCGTCGACGGTGCGGTCGAATTCGGCGCGAGTGGCGCTGGGATGCAGGTAGCGAAGGTTCTCGGCGACGGTGCCGCTGAAGACGTAAGCCTCCTGGGGGATCAACACACGATGGCGGGCCAGCGTCTGTGGGTCGAAATCCACGACTGGCACGCCACCTAGGCGGACCTCGCCGCCGTCGGGGACGTGCGTCGCGGCGATCAGTCCGGCCAGGGTGGATTTCCCCGTGCCGCTCGGGCCGATCAGGGCTAAGTGTTGCCCCTGCGGGATCACCAGGTCCAGTGCCTTTACCACCGGCTCAGCGTGACGGCCATAGGAAAACGTGACGCCGTCTAGCACCAGGTCATGCCCACGGGTGAGGTGGCGCTGCGCCGCTTCGGCGGGCGCTGGCCGCCCACCGGCCTCGATCAGCCGGTTCAAGGTGACCACCAGCTTCAAACCCCCCGCGCCCAACCCGTCGATCAGCGCCTTCAACGCCGGAAGCAGACCCTGGGTCAGGTAGATCAAAGCGCCGGCGATCGTGCCCAGCGTTGCACCAGTCGCCAGCAACCAGGGCGCCCCGACGAGCAACCCTGCAACCGGCAGCCAACCGCCGACCGCGACCGACAGCGTGCGGACCGCCGTCATCCGCGCCAGCGTCCGTTCGG
>JALZCN010000074.1 GCA_030863045.1 Actinomycetota bacterium
CCCGTACTGCAGCGAAGTACAGCAACTGAACCGCGCCGGCGAGTGGCGTCCAGCAGAGTGGTGTGCGGCAGGCCCGGTGATGGGCGTGGCGTAACCGTGTAGGGCAGCCATCGCGTGATCTTCTTCGAACTGAGTATCCCGCTCATGATCGAGGAGACCAACGCGATGACCGCACCGCCCAGTATCGACCCTTCCCGGTTCCTGCACGAGCAGCTGGCCGCCGCCTCGCCGGACCTGTTGCGTTCGATGTTGACCACATTCATCAACGCTTTGATGTCCACCGAGGCCGATGCCCGGTGCGGCGCCGGGTACGGCGAGGTCAGTTCGGACCGGGTCAACACCCGCAACGGCTACCGGTCCCGGGAGTTCGACACCCGTGCGGGCACCGTGCAGATCGCGATTCCGAAGCTGCGCTCGGGGACTTACTTCCCGGAGTGGCTGCTCGAACGTCGGCGCCGCGCCGAGCGGGCACTGACCACGGTGGTGGCCACCTGCTACCTGCTTGGGGTGTCGACGCGACGGATGGAGAAGCTGGTCGAGTCGTTGGGCATCACCCGGCTGTCGCGCTCACAGGTCTCAACCATGGCCGCCGAGCTAGACACTGCGGTCGCCGAGTTCCGCACACGCCCGCTAGACGCCGGGCCCTACACCTTCCTGGCCGCCGACGCACTGGTACTCAAGGTCCGCGAGGGCGGGCGAGTGGTCAACGTGCACGCACTCGTGGCTACTGGCGTCAACGGCGATGGGCATCGGGAGATCCTCGGGTTGCAGGTCACCAGCGATGAAGACGGCGCCGGCTGGCTGGCCTTCTTCCGAGACCTGACCGCCCGGAGCTTGTCCGGGGTCAAGCTGGTGACCAGCGACGCGCACCGGGGCCTGGTCGAGGCGATCGGGGCCACCCTGCCCGGCGCGTCGTGGCAGCGCTGTCGGACTCACTACGCGGCCAACCTCATGGCAGCGACCCCGAAGGCGTCCTGGCCGTGGGTACGGGCGCTGCTGCACTCGGTCTATGACCAACCCGACGCCGGCGGGGTCCACGCCCAGTTCGACCGGGTTCTCGACGCCCTGCTCGACAAGTTGCCCAAGGTGACTGAGCACCTTGAGACCGCCCGCGCAGACCTGCTGGCGTTCACCGCGTTTCCCAAAGAGGTGTGGCGGCAGGTGTGGTCTAACAATCCCAGCGAGCGCCTGAACAAAGAGATCCGCCGTCGAACCGACGTCGTCGGGATCTTTCCCGACCGCGACGCCCTGATCCGCCTGGTCGGCGCGGTACTGGCCGAGCAACACGACGAATGGATCGAAGGCCGCCGCTACCTCAGCCTCGACGTGCTGGCCCGAGCGCGCCTGACCACCGTGCCTGGCCCCGCCACAACCACCAACCAGGAGGTGCCCACCAACGACATCCCGGCGCTCAGCGCCTGACCGAAACAAGAAGATCACGCATCAGCCGCGACACACCACGGCCGGGGACTTGACCTCGCTATCAAGCAGGTGTTGCTGCCCTCGGCGCTCAGTGACATCGAGGCGGATGAGGCCAACCGTCGGGCGATGCGGGAGGGACGTATCACCGCCCGATTGCACCATCCACATGCGATCGCAGTCTTTGACGTGGTGGAATACGAGGGCCAACCGTTCTTGATCATGGAGTATCTGCCGTCTAGCAGCCTGGCAACGGTGCTGTCCAGACAGGGCGTGCTACCGCCCGACACCGTTGCCAGGATTGGCAGCCAGATCGCCTCGGCGTTGGCCGCCGCGCACCAGGCCGGCATCGTCCACCGTGACATCAAGCCGGGCAACGTCCTGCTCGCCGACGACGGCACAGCGAAGATCACCGACTTTGGCATCTCCCACGCCGTCGGTGACGTCACGGTGACGGCCACGGGAATGTTGGCCGAGACGCCAGCGTATTTGGCTCCAGAGGTCGCTCAGGGCAACAGTGCCGGCTTTCCGTCAGACGTATTTTCGCTGGGCTCCACGCTGTACGCCGCCGTTGAGGGCACGCCGCCGTTTGGCCTTAACAACAACGCCATCGCTTTGCTGCACCAGGTGGCCATGGGTCAGATCACCCCGCCCCAACAGTCCGGTGCGCTGACCCCGCTGCTGCTGCGCCTGCTACAACGTAACCCCGAACAACGCCCGACCATGCCGCAGGCCCACGACGCCCTCGCCGCCCTTGCCGCCGGCCGGGCCGGATCCGCGGGTGGGTCGGCTGCCCCCACGCTTGCGCTATCCCGAAACGACCTGCCCTTTAAACCGATCCCCACAACGCCGCAGACACCCATCCAGTCGCGAGCACCGCAGCAGACACTCACTCAGTCAGCAGCACCCCCGCAGGAGATGTCCACCACGGTGGCGCCCGCCAAGGTGGACGCCGTCGGCCAGCCGCCGACCGAGAGTGATCGCGACAGAGCACCAGGACACCGGAGACTTGCACTTCTTGCCACCATCATGGTGGTGATGCTGCTAGCTGGCGGTGTTCTGGCGACCGTGCTGATCAGCGATAGCAAGGTCACCGGCGGCGCGGTCACCGGTGTTGACACCGCCTCCCCTACGAGCACCTCGGGCGACCCGCCGGAAAGCCTCCCAGCCCTTCCACCCCAAACACGATCACGCAACCCAGCGCAGATCATTTCCCCAGCCACCCCAGCCATCCCGGCGGTCCCGGCTACCTCGAGTAGTCCACAGGACACGCAGGAGCAGCTACAGCAGGCGATTACCGACTATTACGCGCTCATGCCTCAAAACATGCCGGTGGCTTGGAAACGACTCACTGCTAACTACCAGCAGAACCACTCCGGGGGCTTCGCCGGGTATCAAAACTTCTGGAATCCCGTGCAGCGGGTCAGGGTCTTCGACGTCACCGCTCAACAAGGCGGCACGGTGGACGCGACAATCGAATACAACTTTAAAGACGGCAGGGTTATCGAGGAGCGGACCAGTTACGGACTGCTCGCCGAGGACGGTCTGTGGAAAATCGACAGCTCCACGGTGCGCAGTAGCCAGACCAAGCAGGGCAGCTGAAAATGCGGCCGACCACGCCAGAAGTTCGTCCCACGGCACCTACTGGGCCACCCGCCGTCACCCACCGCGGGCGTGGCCAGCCCGGCCAGTCGTTAACTACGCGGCATTGCACCGCGCAGCGACGTCATCAGGCCTTCGACGCGGCGAGGTGCGAGCACGATCCGGGAAGTGCAAGGGGACAGAAATCCTCTGTATGAACGCTGATCGGCCGTGCGTGCGCTTGCCAGCGCGTGTCATGGCGTGCCGTGAAATGCGGCGATCTGCCGGTGTGAATCGGCGCATGGACTGGTTGCGTCGCTTACGCTGACAGTTCTGGCGATGATCATGCTAAGCGCTGGTTTTGAAGGCTGCGCCCGGTGGCACACTCTTGGCGCGGGCATCCTGCTCGGTCAACACTGGTTTATGAGGCGAATGGCACCCGTCCCATGCATTCCATCGTGTCCCGGCATGTCCCACTGACTAGGAATGACCGTCCATCGCGTCCAACACCGTCCAACCTCCGACCGCTTCCCACGACGTCCTTACTACCGTTTCTACTACGGCGGCAGTGGCCTCTGACGTTTCGAGCTCGCAGCGGACACGTTGGGGAAGCTCCGGATCTTGATCGGTCTCCTCGTAAATCTGGGGTGATCTCTCACCAAGCCAGAGCCGACCTGTTGATCTACCGATACCACAGGGAATGAGCAGCGGAAATACATCTCGGTAGTTCTCGCCGGTTCTCACCACTGCCCGACATCTGACGGCCTGGAGACGGCAGCCCTCGATGTGACCGGCGGTGACCTCTTGGAGCTCTGCCCCTGGGGCGCCGCGTGGTAGCCCTCGTGGAGGTCAGTGGGATGCCACACACTGCGCCACCCCACCAAACCCGAGGTTGAAGCTTGTGTCGGCCATCCCGGAGATCTGCCCGCCCGGCGAGGGCATGTGTGTTGGATCGTGCTGCGCTTGGAGATGTACAGCCGTTGGGAGAGCCCCAACTTGGAAGACTGCGCCCGACGCGAGGTCATGGGCCTCGACCTGCGACAGGGTGGGGTCACGGTGCCCCGGTATTGACCGTGGTTTATCGGGGCTAATAGCACGCCAACAGCACGCCGTGCCTCGCCGCTACGCAGGATAGGTGGGGTTAGAAGTATCCCGTCGCGGTCGGCGGGCCTCGGGGCTGGGCAGGCCTGGTGCTGACAGTCACGGCGGTTTGTCTTCTCTAGGCCGTCCAGTCCACAAGAGTTCCAACACCCTGCACGCATCACGGCGACGCGCCGGTCTGCTGGACCAGACTGCGGGAAGCACAACCCCGCAGAGCACGGTTAGCACTACCAAAACGAGCACAAGAAAAACCCAACGGTCGGCGAGAGCGAGACCTCCGAGTGAGAGGCCAGCAGCGGTCCCTGCCAACCGCCAGCGGTTCACCTAACGCGGCCAGCCACAGCGCCTGCCCCTTCCCTCACGAACTCCCCCGCATCCGGGAGAAGGCCCACCTGTTGGGCCTGGCGAACCAAGTATGCACGCGGAATCCGATTTTTGGCTCAGTTTCCGGCTTACCGGCCAGCTCGTCCGCCCTCCGCTTCGCCACCTGCGCCTACAGGGTCATGCGGCGGAGTTGAACACAAGAAACGTTCTCGCTATTTCTCCGGGTTTCTCGACACTTCTTGACGTTCGACGGCCCGACGACGGCCCAGGGTCGACTTGCATGCTGCATTCGGGGCATCCCATCGGCATGGCACAGCCCGACCACACGGCAGCCCTGGAGCAGCCCCTCGACGGAACCGGGGTGTGCGTCGTAACGCTCGTCGTTGGTTGCTCGTGAGGTGTGGCAGCGGACTGTAAATCCGTCGGTGTATGCCTACCAAGGTTCGAATCCTTGACC
>JALZCN010000089.1 GCA_030863045.1 Actinomycetota bacterium
CGCCAAAGACCGCGCGGAGACCGGAATCGACGAGGTCTTCAAGGCCTTGGACGCTGACCTGATTGGCCTTGCGCCGGTTAAAAGCAGGATCCGCGAGATCGCCGCGCTACTCCTGGTCGACCGGGCCCGCGCCAAGTTCGGACTGTCTACCTCACGGCCCAATCTGCACATGTGCTTCACCGGCAGCCCGGGTACCGGCAAGACCACCGTCGCCATGCGGATGGCCGACATGCTGTACCGGCTGGGTTATTTACGCCGAGGACATCTGGTCTCAGTGACTCGCGATGACTTGGTGGGTCAGTACGTCGGGCACACTGCTCCCAAGACGAAGGAGGTGCTCAAGAGAGCGATGGGCGGCGTGCTGTTCATCGACGAGGCATACTACCTTTACCGTGAGGACAACGAGCGTGACTACGGGCAGGAATCCATCGAGATTCTGCTGCAGGTGATGGAAAATCAGCGGGAGGACCT
The DNA here is from genome assembly GCA_030863045.1 of Actinomycetota bacterium. Classification (GTDB taxonomy): domain Bacteria; phylum Actinomycetota; class Actinomycetes; order Mycobacteriales; family Pseudonocardiaceae. Next base: position 472 of record JALZCN010000089.1, read on the forward strand.
TGTGGTCATCCTTGCAGGTTACAAAGACCGGATGGACTCCTTCTTCGTGGCCAATCCCGGAATGAGCTCCCGGATTGCGCACCACATCGATTTCCCCAACTACACGCTCGACGAGTTGGACGACATTGGCAGGCTCATGGTGAAGGCGGAAGGTTACAATTTCAGCCCAGAAGCTGAGAAGACCTTCCGAGAATACCTGGAGCGCCGCAAGAATCAACCGAGGTTCGCCAATGCCCGCAGCGTCCGCAACGCAATCGAGCGGGCCCGGCTACGGCATGCAAGCCGGCTGATGGAGACTGATGAATTAGTTGGCAAGGCTGGGCTGACCACGCTAATCCCTGAGGATTTTCTCGGCAGCCGCGTCTTCTCCGACGGCGACGCAACGACGCGAACCGGCTGATCCTCAATACCGCCATCCCAGTCAGCGCCGCGGTGCCGGTCGACGCGGCGCTGACGGGGGCGGCACAACCGGGCCGCAGTTCCCGTCTGGTGCGGTGTCGAGGTCCACGATCACCGGCGCGTGGTCGCTGGGCGCGCTGCCCTTACGGGCCTGGCGGTCTACCCACGCGGCACAGACCCGCGGGGCGACGTCGGCACCGGCCAGTACCAGGTCGATTCGCATCCCCAAGTCTTGGTGGAACATGCCGGCGCGGTAGTCCCAGTAGGTGAAGATCCGCTCGGCGGGCCAGCGCTCCCGCACCACGTCGTGCAAGCCCAGGGCGCGCAGCGCGTCGCGTTCCGGAGGCGTGACGTGGGTGGAAGTGGCGTAGGCGGCCGGGTTGTATACGTCGTCGTCGGTGGGTGCGACATTCATGTCGCCACAGACCAAAGTCACCGCGGGATCGCCGGCGGCCACGGTGGCCCGCAGCGCGGCCAGCCAGTCCAACTTGTAGTGGTAGTGCGGGTCGCCGGGGGCGCGGCCGTTGGGCACGTACACCGAGATGATCCGTAGCCCCGCACACGTCGCGGACACCGCGCGAGCCTCCGGGTTCGGACCCTGCCCTACTGGATTGGCAGGCTCGTCGAGCAACCCGGGGACGACGTCGTCCAAGCCGACCCGGGACGCGATGGCCACCCCGTTCCACCGGCCATCACCATGGTGCGCGACGGCGTACCCGCGTTCGGCCAGCGCGGGGCTCACCAGTTCGGCGAAGGAGTCCGCGGGCAGCTTGGTCTCCTGCAGGCACACCACGTCCGGAGCCCGGGAGTCGAGCCATGGCAGCAGCCGAGGCATCCGGGATCGGACCGAGTTCACATTCCAGGTCGCCAACCGCACTCCGCCACGCTAGCGGGCCTGGATCACTCCTCACGCCGCAGTTCTCGGTTATCTGCCTGCCGCTACACCGGCTGATCGAGGTGGGCGACACGGGTCCGTCGCCGGTGCAGGACCACCTCACGGAACTGGTGCAACACGGCAGCGGTCGGGGCGTGCAGCCAACCGCCGTGCAGCGGCAAGCGGATCACCGGCCGGTCGGACTCCGAGCTCGCCACGAACACCGGCTCGATGTCCAACTCGGTGAACGGGACGGCAAAGACCTCGGCGGCCAGGGCCTCTTGGCGGTGCACCGATTCAGCGCGCTCACCGGCCCAGAGCACCACCGGCGTAATCACCAGTTTGGTGTGGGTGGCGTAGTCGTCGAGCAGTCCCAGTACCGACTGCGGTGGTAGGCGCATCCCGAGCTCCGTGGCGAGCCGTCGGCGGGCCACGCGGGGCGCCGATCCCCAGCGATCAGTCCATCCGCTCGGCAGCGCCAATTGCCCCGGGTAGCCACCCCCGACGTTATTGAGCACTACATCAGCACGCCGGGCCACTAGCACTGCGGGACCTTCGGCGCCGGTGACGACGGTGACCGCCACCGCGGCACGCCTGGTGCCGAATCGCCGGATACCGCGCCGCCGGAAGCACCTCAGGGCATCCCGGATCTCCTCAGCGGAGCTCACGTGGCGGTGCCCATGCCAGCAAACAGATCATCCTCCCAGCCATGCGGTCCCGATCCAGGCCCCCGCTCACCGCAGGCCAGCATGTAGTGCTCCACCGCGAACTCGGGGATTTTGGAGAGCACCGACAAAAATCCGTTCTCCAGGTCCACCTGGCTGCGGTGCGCCCTCAACGCGGCGACCTTGACGTCCAGATATTCCCGCCCATCCAGCACGGCGGTGATCTCCTCGTCGGGCAGGGAGCCGGGAATCGCCGGCAGGTCGGTCAGCAGCCCGGCGGCCATAGCGGTCTGGATCATCCTGCGGGACAAGGTCGTCCAGTAGACCTTTTTCACCCGCCACGGCGCGCCCAGCTCCGGTGCAAACTCGGGGTCGGCCGCAGGTTCCAGCGCTGCCATGGTGACCCGATTGGCCTGGATATGGTCAGGGTGACCGTACCCACCATTGGCGTCATAGGTCACCACCACCTGCGGGCGCTCGGCACGCAGGATCTCGACCATCGCCCGGACCGCCTCGCCGGGGTCGGCGTGGGCGAAAGCAGCCGGATCATCGCTCGCCGGGATCCCGCTGTCCCGCCACCGACCGCGCCCACCGAGCCAGTGATGCCGCGCGGTGCCCAGCACCGTCAGCGCCTCGGCCAGCTCGGCCTCCCGGCGCATGGCCAGCCCGTCGGGGTCGGTGTCCCGCAACCCGGCGAGGTCCGGCGCGACGATCTCGCCAAGCTCACCGCGGGTACACGTCACCAAGACAACGGTGACACCCTGCCGCGCGTAGCTGATCATCGTTGCCCCGGTGTGTGATGCCTCGTCGTCCGGGTGAGCATGCACCAGCAGCAACCGACGGTCCTCCATCCGATCCACACATCCTTTCTGGTCCGGCAGCGCCGCCATGGACCGGACCCGGTCGCGATGATTGCACCCGGCAGGGTGGCACCGTGGCACCACACCCGCGTGGCGTCACACCACCCTCCCCATGAAGCCGGCCCGGCCGTAGGCGTGCCGCACGGCGAACGGTGGCTCCGGCGCACTCTCGAATGCGTATTCCGCGCCCGGTTCACCCGAACAGCCGCGGTGATGCTCGAGATTTTTTCTTGCGGTCGTTCGCAGGTTCCAGATATCCCCAGCACGGATTCCGCGGAGGCGATAAAAGGACGTTCGATCCGTATGGCATGCACGTTGCCTGCGCGCGCAGGCGCTCACCATCACCGGGCCTTGGCGACCGCTCGCTTTGCCACCTCACAAAGGTAGCCCCACGGGGTACCATGGCGGGCTACCAGCTCAAGGCGCCAGCGCCGGTGTTCTAGAGCTTCCGGCGGGGGTCCAGCACGCTTCCGGTCGCCGGGATCGTCCACCAGAAGTGATAACGACTTGGTAACCCGCTGAGGTAATCTGCGGGTAACCGCAGATGGGTGCACGTCGTCCCGATGCGTGTATCACCCCAATCGAGACGACGGGAGGTGCTCCGTGAGCGCTAGCCACCTGTTTGCAGGGTCGGATCCGAAAAACTGTGGACGTCCGGCAACGGGGCTGTACGACCCCGCCTACGAGCACGACGCCTGCGGAGTGGCGTTCGTGGCTGACCTTGCCGGCCGTCGCGATCACGGAATTGTGCGCAAGGCCCTCACCGCGCTGCGTAACCTCGAACACCGGGGCGCCCGGGGCGGGGAGCCCGATACGGGTGACGGCGCAGGCATCCTGCTGCAGGTGCCGGACGACTTTTTCCGGGAGGTCGTCGATTTCGAGCTGCCCGCGCCGGGTCGCTATGCGGTCGGAACCGCCTTCCTCCCCCGCGACGACGCCGCCGAGGCCGCGGTGATGGCGGCCATCGGCGACATCGCAGTGCAGGAGGGCATGCGGGTGCTGGGCTGGCGGGCGCTGCCCTCCAATCCTGAGGGGGTCGGTCCGACAGCCCGCTCGGTGATGCCTCGCTTGCACCAACTGTTCGTCGCCGGCAACCGTGACGAGAGCGGGCTGGATCTGGAACGCCGGGTGTACTGCGTGCGTAAGCGCGTTGAGCGCGATCTGGACGTCTACTTCCCGAGCCTGTCCGGGCGCACGATTGTCTACAAGGGGATGCTCACCGAGGAACAGCTGGTGAGCTTCTACCCCGATCTGTCCGACGAGCGGGTCACCAGCTCGCTGGCGATGGTGCACTCCCGGTTTTCCACCAACACCTTCCCGTCTTGGCCGTTGGCCCACCCGTACCGCTTCATCTCGCACAACGGCGAGATCAACACGCTGCGCGGCAATCGGAACTGGATGCGCGCCAGGGAGAGCCGGCTGGCCACCGACCTCATTCCCGGTGACCTGGATCGGGTCTACCCGATCGTGACACCCGGGGCCAGCGACTCAGCGTCCTTCGATGAGGTTCTCGAACTACTGCACCTGGGCGGTCGCTCGATGCCGCACGCGGTGCTGATGATGATCCCGGAGGCGTGGGAGAACCACACTGAGATGGATCCCGCTCGCCGGGCTTTCTACGAGTTCCACTCCACGCTGATGGAGCCCTGGGACGGGCCCGCGCTGATCGCGTTCACCGACGGCACCGTGATCGGCGCCGTGCTGGATCGCAACGGCCTGCGCCCGGCCCGGTACTGGGTCACCGAGGACGGCTTGGTGGTCCTGGCCAGCGAGGTCGGGGTGCTCGACATCGACCCAGCCACGGTGGTGCGCAAGGGACGGCTGGAGCCGGGTCGGATGTTCCTCGCCGACACCGCGGCCGGCCGGATCGTCAGCGACGACGAAATCAAAGGCCAGCTCGCCGCTGAATACCCCTACGCCGACTGGACAGCCGAGGGACTGACCCGCCTGGAGGACCTGCCCGAACGC
>JALZCN010000099.1 GCA_030863045.1 Actinomycetota bacterium
ATCCCCGGCAGCATCAGATCCAGCAGCACCACATCCGGCTCCGGCTGCCCACCGGCTAGCCGTTGCAACGCCTGCTCACCGGTGGCTGCTTCGACGACGCAATAGCCCTCGTCGGCCAGCGCCAGGCTGAGAGCCTGGCGGACCCGCGCATCATCCTCAACAAGCAGCAGCGTGACGGTCACGGGTTGCCTCGGCGTCGAAACCACAGTACTGGCGCATGTTACCCAGCCCACCGACGACGTGGCTGCCAGTGAACCACCCGACTCCGGGTGACCTTTGGCCCTGGGTAGCTGGTCAAGCTTGCGCCGGGAGACTGCCGGCTTGACTGGTGAACCGGCTGCCGCCTGGCGACCGGTGCGGCAGAGATCCCTTGCCGGGATCATTTTCTGGGGGCCATTAAGGCCAAAGGTGGTTTAGCCAACCTCTTTCCCGGCCACCCGCTGGCCCGGCCGACCACGGAGATCAACGCAGGCACAAGCAGTGACCGGACTATGAAGGCGTCGATCAGCACGCCGACCGCCATCACGAAGGCCAGCTGATAAAACGGTGCCAGCGGGATCAGCGCCCCCAGCGCGAAACTCGCCGCCAGCGTCACCCCCGCGGCGGTGATTGCCCGGGTCGAGCGCGGCACAGCCACCGCGAGCGCCTGGCGCAGTGACCGGCGGCGGGCCTGCTCCCAGACATAGCCAACGCTGAAGACGGTGTAATCGCTGCCGAGGGAAACCAGCAGAACGGCAGCCGCGAACGGCACATAAAAGATCAGACCGTCATACCCCAGCAGGCCCTGGAACAGCGCCACAGTCAACCCGAAGGCCGCGCCAACCGCGAGTACGGAGCTGGCCAGCAGGTACAGGGGGGCGACCAGTGCGCGCAGAAGCAGCATGAGCAGCAGCAGATTGACCAAACCGACCGCGACCGCGACTCGGATCAGATCGGTCCTGGCCTGATCCGCCAGCGACAACCCGGTCGCGGTGTCGCCGACATAGGACACCTCAGCGCCGGCCAGCCCAGCTGAGGCAAGCAGCTGCGGCATGACGTCACGCAGCTCGCGTAGATGCCCCATCGCGGTGGCGCCGAGCGGGTCGCTGTCGAACACAACGAGGAAGCGGGCTGCGTCGCCGCCCGGAGCCAGGAACAGCCCCAACTGGTCCGGCAATCGCTCTACGGGCAGCAGCTGCTGGTCCTGCGGGCCGAACACGATGTCCACCCCGGGTTGGCGGCGTAGCTGTCCTCCTAGTGCCGCCAGCACCTCCCGGCGATCGGTAAGGCCGGGGGCGGACAGGATCACCTGGGTCGGTGACAGGATGCCCGGGGTGAAACCCGCGGAGGCCGCCGCCGTGGCCTCGCGCACCTGATTGCCCGCCGGAAGCACGTTCACCGGGGAGATCGCGCCGCGCAGCTCGGATACCGGTCGGCTCGCAATCGCAAGTACCACGATCACACCGGCCGCGACTAACGCGGCCACCCAGCGCTTCCTGAGCCACCAGACCAGGCGGGTGGGAGCTGGATCGGCAAAGCCATTGGAGTCGATGGGTCCGGATAGGGCCGGATGTCCTGCTTCAGGTCCGGAAGGTGATCCGGCTGCCAACCCGTATGGCCAGAAGGCCCACCGGCCCAGCACACCCAGCATCGCGGGTACCAGAACCACCGCCACCACCAGCCCGACCAGGACGGTGACCGCAAGGCCGGGCCCGAAGGCGCGGAACACCTTGGACTCGGCAACCACCAGCGCGGCGACACCGGCCGCCACGATGACTCCGGCGGTCACCACGATGGCGAGGTATTCACTGACAGCCCCAATGGTGGCCGCCGGATTGGTCTGCCCAGCCCGCAACCGTCGACGCAGGCCGGATAGGAAAAAGATGGTGTAGTCCGTCGTGATCCCCAACATCAGGGCAACGACGATCGGCTCGATCTCTACGGGCACGATTAACCCGGCGGCTCCAGCCAACCACCCGATAACCCGATCTGCGAGAAGGTAGCCAATCCCGGCAGTGACCAGGGTGACCAACGGCGCGACCACCGAGCGGAAGGTCAACCCGACGATGAGCGCGATCGCCGCGAGGGTGGCGGCTTCGACCAGTGGCAGCCTGCGTTCAAGGATCTTCCTTTGCTCCACCTGGGTTGGGACCGTCCCGGCGACACCGACCAGCGCGTCGTCCGGTCGGTCGATCCGCGCCGCGTACTCACGAGCCACCCGGTCTTGGCCGCCAAGCCCAAGCGTCGGATCAGCGAACAGGTAGGTCACGACGGTCGTGTTCTGTTCGCGTGCGGCAGGTACCAGAAGCGGAGTGTTGATCAACGGCAGCGCTGCGTACAGCTCCCGGCCTGGCTGAAGGCCAGTCTCGAGTGTGCGCTGATCAACCTCAAGAGCACGCAGCACGGCACGCCAAGCGGCCTGCGGGTCCAGCCCATCCGGGTCACGCTGCACCACCGCGGTCCCAGTGAGCAACGGCAGGCCGAATCGCCGTATCGCGTCAAGCTGGGCCTGGATTGCCGGCTCACCCGCACCGATGACGTTCGATAACCCGCCGCCTACTGCCGCCACACCGGGCAGCATCGTCAGCGCTGCCCAGGTGATCGCTCCCACTACAGGAAGGACGAGCCAGCGCAAGCGCACCACAACTCTGGCGTACCGCTCGGCTGGCCGCATCGTTGTCACCGCGGGCTTCGCCCGGTAGCCAGTGCTCCCGCAACCGGCCGATCCGCACGCAACACGATCTCCAACCGGCGCAGCTGCTGGCGACGATCGGCCACCATCTCATCCCACAGGTGTCGATCATCTGACGCAACCCGGTAGAGCAACCGTCCGACGTTAACCATCTCCACCAACTGATCTCGATCCACGGCAAATTCCCGACCACTCTGGTAGTACTGGCACGTCGCTTAGGGCATTGAGGGTTCCTGCCTTATCGACGGGGATCACGCTGAATGAGCCGTCGGTTTCAAGGATCACTGCGGCAACCTTTTCTAAACCGCCAAGGCCCTGTGACCGGATGGCCTGTCGCACTTCACCTTCGGTGACCCGTTGGCGGGTCAAGGCGTCGGAAAGTACCCTACCTCGCCATAGAAGCAGTGTGGAGTTTGACTTCACCGTCCGGCGGGCAATGGCCGCGTTCACCGTCGACCAGGCGACGACAAACTGCGCGGCGATCAACAGTACCAGCGCAGTCGCCCCTTCTGACAGCGATACGTCGGGCGACAGCAAGACGGTAGCCAAGGTAGAACCCAACGCTACGGTAACCACCAGGTCAAAGGCGTTCATCTTGGCTAGAGTTCGCTTCCCGGACACCCGTAGCGCGAAAATCAGCAGCAGATAGGCAGCAACGCCCACCGCAACTACTCGGCCGATGTCAATCCAGGAATCGAAGAACATGTCCCGTAAGGTGCCCATATCGTCGCCACTCATACTCGGGGGCAGCGCCGTGACCAAACGCTAGCTTCGCCGACGACGTACCCATAAGGGTGCCGCTTAGCCCCCCAGTGTCTTGATCTCTCGCAGCTGTTCGCAGGAGGGCGCCTGCTCAAACGCGGCGTCCAGACGCCGATTACCGTCGAGCGCCCCTAAAGCCTGGGCATTGTTGGCGACGGCCCCCAGCACGTTGCTGGCGGCCACCACGGCCCGCCCGATCGCGGCCGCGATATTCGAATCTGCCTCCTGCAGCTTCACCGGCGGTGCGGGGCTCGTCGCGGCGGGATCCTGGTTCGACCCGCAGCCCGCCGACGCCGGCCCCGTCGCGGCGGTGAGAACGGCCATCAGCCGACGCCGACTGCCGGACTGGAAATGTGGAGAGGTGTTCACCGGCGCTCCTCCCACGCCCCACGGTTCGCCTCCTGGGGCTCTGCTCGATGACGATCTGTCCCTACAGGGATCGGCTTCCCGGAACCGCGCCCGTGCTACCTGTCGGAAACCTTACGAACTGCCCGCCGACCCGGCGACCGTCGGCTGGAGCGTTTCACACGGGGACGCGTGGGTAGCTATCAGACAAACACGCAGCAGGGGGCACCGTTGGGCTACCACCGCGCTCAGGCAGGGCCGTTCCGTTCGTTTGTGGCCGTGTGGATCGCTGCCTTTGGGCTTGTAGCGACCCTCGCCGGATGTGGTGCCGAAAACGTACAAACTACGGCGACGGGCGGAGTAGGTGGCCGGGTCGGCGACATTGTGATACGCAACGCACAATTTACCTTCGCGGGGCCCATCGCCGGGGATACTGTCTACGAGCCCGGTGACAACGCTTTGCTGAAACTTACTATCGTCAACGAGGGCGACCGTGTCGATCGACTAGCCCGCGTCACCAGCCCGATCGCGCGCTCTGCCACCATTACCGGAGATGCAACGATTCCCGGCCACCAGGTCCTCACCTCCGGCTACCAAGGGCCCATTGCGTCGACCACGCCACCCGGTACCCACGCGGTTCGTATCATGATCACAGGATTGCGCGTCCCGATCCGCGCCGGGTTGACCTATCCGGTGGCGTTCGCCTTCGAACAGGCCGGCGAACTGCGCCTGGAACTGCCCGTCGAGAACCCCAACATACCGCGATCTTCAGCCCACCAGCTGCCGCCATAACTGGTCCTTCTGTTGCGCTCAACACATGACGGCGTATGCGCCATGTACTTCACTAGTTGCAGCTGCTCGCGCAATGCACGTTCTATTGTGGCGATGCGACGGCTCTGCTGCTAAATGCGTTGATGCACCTCGTGACCGAGGGGAAACGAGCCTGCTCATCTGCCCGACACCAGCCGGACGCCAACCGTGATCGGCTCCACGGGGTGGTTCAGGATCTTGGCACTGTGCTGGAACTTAAGCGCGAGTTCGTTGCCGGCGACCTACGCGATCCACGACGGGCGGCATTGCCAGTTACCGCTGCCCTGGGTGGGATGGTCGTGCCCGCGCTGATCTACGTTGCGTTAACGTCGGCGTTGGCGACGGCTCGCTCAGGGGTTGGGCGATCCCGATCGCAATCGACATCGCATTCGCCCTAGCTGTCCTGGCGATTATCAGCACTCACCTGCCCGTGGCGCTGCGAACCTTTCTCCTCGCTCTCGCAGTGGTCGACGACCTGCTTGCGATCACGATCATCGCTGTGTTTTAACCAGTTCGCTGCAGGCGTTCCGCTTGCCCTGGCGCTTTATCCCTCTAGCGTTGTTCGCGCTGTTGGTACAGCGTCGAGTGCGGTCGTGGTGGCTGCTGGTGCCCCTGGCCGCGGCTACCTGGGTGTTGGTCCACGAGTCCGGGGTGCATGCCACCGTCGCAGGGGTCCTGCTGGGCTTCACTGTCCCGGTGATCCGACGCGAAGGCCCTGAACCGGGGCTGGCCGAGCACTTCGAGCACCGCTGGCGGCCGCTGTCAGCTGGCGTCGCGGTCCCTGTGTTCGCGTTCTTCGCCGCCGGTGTCTCAATCGCGGGCGCGGGCGGACTGGGCGCCCTGCTGGGGAACTCAGTGGCCTTGAGCATCATCACTGGGCTGGTGGTCGGCAAGGCCATTGGCGTGCTCGGTGCGACCTGGCTGGTGCAGCGCTTCACCCGCGCCCAGCTCGCCGAAGGACTGAGCTGGTGGGACGTGCTCGGGCTCGCGCTGCTCGCCGGGATCGGGTTTACCGTGTCGCTGCTCATCGGCGAATTGGCGTTCGGTGCCGGCAGCGAACGAGCTGATCACGTCAAGACCGGCGTGCTGTTCGGCTCATTGCTGTCTGCGCTGCTCGCGGCGGTCGTACTGCGTATCCGCAACCGCTACTACCGGCGACTTGTGCCGACGAGGAACGCGACACCGACGCCGACGGCGTGCCCGACGTCTACGAGACAGGGCAAGCCCGTGGCTGAGACGCAGCCGTGGGCTCACACGGTGCGCCTTGGTGCCGGCGGAAAATCGGTAAGCTCCATGGTGCGTGCCCGAGGCTACGGGAGAACATCTCATCTGCGAGGCGCACATCTTCGATTCGTAAGGTGCTCGTTAGGTTTATCTCGGTGCCACCGGGAATCTGTCTGCAATGAGGCTGACCTGGTGTTCCGTAGCGCTCCCGGACTTAGTACCGGCTGCACCAAAAGCTCGGCGCGTTGGGGAAGCTCTGCCTGGCCAAACCGACCAACCCGGGTGTCACCAGGCTGGCTCTCGGCGCGGCCTGCGCGTCGGACAACCGCGTCTAGGTACTGAGCAACCGCGCCATCAAACCGCAACTGCACGCCGCCATCGACCAGACGCTGGAATGCCAGAACGCGCTTGGCCCCAACGCGACAATCGCACCCAATCTAACCGACGACCTTACCGCAGCCGCCAGACTAAACACCCGGGTAGGCCCACCTTGCTCCTCCGCATGAGCTCAGCACCTGCTCGCACAGTTATGTGCGTTCGCCAGGCTGCGCCGCTAATCCAAGGTGCAACTATTATTAACGGCTGCAGCAACGTTTTTACTAGCCAATGTGGGCGGCAACGCCGGGCGACCGGAGGCCGAAGTGGAAATGATCGGCATGGCTTTGCATTTATGTGCAGAAGGCCCATCTGGTATTGGATCAGAGCGTCGCAAACCCCTCCCGGACCATCCGCCGAGCGTTGCACCGGAATCCGGTAAATCATCGGTTGTTCGGGCAAGGTCGTGAGGAGGTGCGGTCAAGGATGACGATATGGGTAAGGCAGCGGCGGTGGATCAAAGAATGAGTGTGGTCGACGAACTGGATCGACTCGCTAAGCTGCGCGAACAGGGACACATCTCCCCAGCCGAGTATGACGAGGCTAAACAACAGCTACTCCGAGCCCCACGGCGGCACGCCTATGAAGCCAACGGTGAGTCGGCACCCGACGGCGCATACCTGCTCTATCGCCTCATCACCTCGTGGCTGAGACGGGTGGCCGCGGCGATGGCC
>JALZCN010000120.1 GCA_030863045.1 Actinomycetota bacterium
TCTCTGGCCGGATCAATGACGTCGAGGCGTTCGCCAACCTCACCTGATTCTCATACCTGTGGCCTCCCGACATATGCCATCTGGCAGATGCACCTGCGGGCAACGCGATCTAGCGTGATTATCGATAGCGGTAAACCTAAGAGGTGTTGGACCGATTTCTGTAAGCGCCGATAACGGAGATGAGTATTATGCCCCCTGTGACCATCGACGTCCTCCAGACTCATCCACTCGTTGACGAGATCCTTGATACGCATCGGGATCACGCGTTAGGAAACGAGCGCGGCTGGGCCAGCTACCGAGGCCATGTTTACCGAGTGTTCAATATGGCGCGGGCGATCGTGCCTGATCGCGATGACCGCGACGACAAGTTGGCTATCGCGGCGGCCTTTCATGACCTCGACGTGTTCAGCTCGCTGAACTATCTCGGGCCGTCCATCAGCGCCATGGACGCCTGGCTGCAGCGCACCGGACGCGGCGCGTGGGCCGATGAGCTTGCGGTGATCGTCGCCAAGCACCACCACCTGACGTCTTATCGAGGGCGCCATGCGGAGCTGGCCGAGGCTTTCCGGCGGGCGGACCTCAACGATTTGAGCCAGGGCCTTATCCGCTCACGTCTGCCACGCGAGCATGTGCGTGCGGTTCGCGAGTCGATCGACGTGGGAGTCTTTTTCACCCGGGTCGTGCCGGGCGCCATCGTGCGGCACCTGGTCCGCCACCCGTTGGACCCGCTGCCCATCGTGCGTGCCCGTCGGGCACTTCGCCAGACCGGACACGACGGCACAGACCTCTATAGTCGCAGTCACTAATTACTCGCCCTTCCCGCCTACCCTGCGATTCGTCAGCGAGCTGCTCGCAAGTTCGTCCAGTGCCACTTCGGGTCCGAACATGCCGGGGCACTCGCCGGGCGCCCGCATCCACGACGGTACCTCTCGACGAACTCCCGCAGCGGGTGCGTTGCAGGGGGTTGCCGCCGGTGGTGGCCATGTTGCGCAGCTGCCCGGAGGCTCCGGCGAGCAGAGCCTGCGCGAGCACCGGATAGCGCTCCCGGACGCAGCGGTCAGCGGCCAGGTCGCTGTTGGGCACCGCCGCGCCGATACGCAAGCCGCCCATCGTCGACGATGATCTCGTCCGAGGTAGCAGCGTTGACGTCGACGATCAGACTTGGCTCGGCGACACCGAGCTTGAGGTGGTCCACGAGATTCGTCCCGCCGCCGAGGAACACCGCGCTCGGGTCGGTGGCGACGCTGTGCACAGCGTCGACGGCGTCGTCAGGGAGCTGGTAGGCGAACGGCTTCACCGGATAACCCTGCCAGCCGCGTCCTGTACCGCGGGCATGATGTTCGCATAGGCCGCGCAGCGGCAGAGGTTCCCACTCATCCGTTCGGCGATCTCGTCGTGGTCCACGAACGGCTGCTGCACCGGGTGCAGCGCACCGTCGCGAGCAGACCGTTGGCGGTGATGACCTCGGAGCCGTCATAGGCAACAACCAGCGCCAGACAGCTCAAGGCGCGGCGCCCCTGTATCAGCACGGTGTAGGCACCGCACTGGCCGTGGTCACAGCCCTTCTTCGGGGCTCATGTCGCCCAGCCACTCTCGCAGCAGATCCAGCAGCGTTGTCCGGGTATCCACGGTGAGGTGGTAAGTCCTCCCGTCCACCCGCAGAGTCAGTTCGGCGTCCACGACACTGATATTCCCCCCAGGGACCTCGCCTATTCCGCATTCAGCGGGCTGAGCGTGGTGGTCCCGCCACGATAGCCACGCTCAGCCGCTGAATGCGGTCAAGGTGGCGAGGGTTTCAGATGGTGCCTAGGGCGACCACGCCGCGGCGTATTGCGCGTATTGCGGCGGCCGCGGTAGCCCCGACCGGGGAGGCTTCCCGGGCGACACCACGCACCTGGTCGAGCACGTCGAGCACCTGGCGGCACCACCGGACGAAGTCGCCCGCGGAGAGCTCGGCACCGTTGTCCTCGGCGGCCGTCAGCACTGCCGACAGCGATTCCCCGCGCGCCCACCGGTACACCGGCCAGGCAAAACCCAGATCCGGTTCTCGGGTGCGCTCCAGCCGGTGTCGCCGCTCGTCGGCGTCCAGCTCCGCCCACAACCGCACCGTGGCCACCAGCGCATCACTCACCGGCCCAGGAGGAACCCGCGCGGCAGCAGCGTCCCCGCGGGCCTCGTATACCAGCGCTGAGATCACCGCAGCCAGCTCGGCGGGTTCCAGGCCGTCCCAAGTCTGGTGGCGCAGGCACTCCGCGGTGAGCAGATCGGTCTCCGACCACAACCGCGCCAGCACCCTGCCGTGCTCGGTGAGCTGATCGCCGTCGAGGTATCCGCGCTCGGTCAGCAGCGCCCGGATCCGGTCGAATGTGCGGGCCAGGGAGTGCGTCGTGGCCGCGACCTGCTGACGCAGCGTGGTGGTTTCCCGTTCCAGCTGCTCATGTCGCTGTGCCCACCGAGCGTGCGCTTCCCGGTCGTCACAGCCGTGGCAGGGGTGCGCGCGCAGCGCGCGACGCAGGGCTTCCAGCTCGGCGTCGTCGGCCGCCTCGCTGCGCCGCCGAGCCCGGGGCGGCACCGTGATACCGGTCTGACGGAGCGTGGAGGCGAGGTCGCGGCGGACCCGAGGAACCCGGTGCTCCACCCGCTTGGGCAGCCGCATCCGGCCGAGCACCTGCACCGGGGTGCGGAAGTCCACGATCGAGAGCCGGCCGGCCCACCGGTCCTCGGTAAGCACCAGCGGGCGGGGATCGTCGTGGGGGCCGTCACCGACATCGAGCACCACGGCCAGGCCTGACCGGCGCCCACCGGGAACCGCAATGACGTCACCGCGCTGCAGCTGCACAAGGGACTCCACCGTCTCGGCGCGACGAGCCGCGGCACCATCGCGGGCCAGGCTGCGTTCCCGCTCCGAGATCTGCCTGCGCAGCCGGGCGTACTCGGTGAAATCGCCTAGATGACAGGTCATCGAGTCGGTGTAGCCG
>JALZCN010000474.1 GCA_030863045.1 Actinomycetota bacterium
CTTTGTGGATGTCCATGCCGCTGAACAACAGTGCAAGCTCCTCTCGACCGCAACGGGCGCGATCGAGCGGCGCGCAACCATGTGTGGAGGCGTCCATGCTTCTATCAAGCGACCCGCTCGACCCGGATTGCTCTTGCGAGGGCACCATTAGGAAAGCCACGTCACAGACGGGCACAAAAGGCAGGGCCGCGAGAACTCCGGACATCCTCGTCAATCACCCTTGCCGATCGACGACGACGCGCGAGGCAGAGTTCAACACATGGATAGTGCTCCACGGCACGACACCCCACCAGGCCGACAGAAGATTGCGTATGAGAATGATAGGGGGTCCTGTTTTCGGTCCTTGGTAGGCGCCACGGTCGTGCGACGGTGCTGTGACGCTGTTCATGCCATTGTTGTGCACCGACACGCCGACCGACCCGCGAAGAGTCAGGGCTAGTAATAGCTTGCTCCTGCGCTTCGGTTCCTTAGTAGAGAAGGATGACCCATGACTGAGCCTCAGTATTATTCGTTCAGTGACGAGGCGGTCTCTAGCGCTGTAGAGGCAGCAAGACAACCCCTCGAAGGAAAGATTTACACGCGATAACCGAAGTCTCCACGACAGAAAGTGCTAATCTGGAAATCCTCGCTCAGTGCATTAGCGTCACTGTAAATAACAGGCGAGTGTGCTTGCGTCTTCCGCTAGGGCTCGGAAGTGTCTGCATTCCGGTCCCCTTCCACATTGGAAATGGCACCGTCGCGCAGGCCTGCATAAGTATCTGCACTATTTGGGGAATTCCAACAGGCGCTTGTGCCTCGATACGTGTTGGAGGAACGACAGTCGCAAGACAGTGTTTCGGCTTTGGGTGCTGAACTTCGCTGCACATGTGACAGGGTAGAGCTGAGTTCTATGCGACTATAGAGCTGGCTCTCTCACATTGGCTTTCGGGAGAGATCGACTGGGCTGCAGACGCTGTCGTTCGAGCCGGTTGGGTGGCTGACCCTGCTGCCGATCGCCCCTCCCGGCCGTCACCCAGAGAGAGTCCACCCGCCGACGTCGTGCGCGGTGGTGACCTGCAGCAGCAGTAGGTCACCACCGCCACCACATGGTGGTCGCCGTCGAGCCAGTCAACAACAGTGACCACCATGCACAGTAGTGTGAAGCTGAGGCGGGTTAGGGGGACTGGTCAAGTCCTGGGCCCCTGTAATCGGTGGCCTGCTGATCATGCGGCTTCGCTGTGCGCCGGTTTATCTTGCGGTCATTGGTGTTGACTGGGGGTGGGCCTAGTCCGAGTTCGGCGCGGAGCAGCGTGAGTTGCGCCGGGGGATCACTTTGGTGCGCCGGCGCTCTTCGGCGAAGCTGCGCTCGCCAAGGTTGGTGGTACGCACCTGAATGCGGTGGCGCACCGGCACACGGTGGATGTTCAACAATGCCTCTAGGTCGTCGGTGAAGCAGGCCACCGCCGCGGGGTACTCACGCGCGAAGGTGTTGATAAACCGGTCCGCCGCCGCCCGCGCCGCATCCAGGGTGGGCGCGTCCCGGACCGTAGAGGTGCGCCAGAACCTGGCCGGCAGTCTCGTCGGGCAGCTTGACGCGGATATTGCCTAGCCGGTGAAACCAGCACCGGATCCGGATGCTGGTCGGGAAGCACACCGTGAGGCCTTGATCAGCCCTGGTGCTTCATCGTGAGGTGACGGTGGTGGACAGCCGCATGCCCCGGTTAGCATGCTGCGAAGAACTCCGTCCAGCAGGTCTGGGACTCCTTGTTGCCCACGGCCAGGTGCAGCAGGTGCTTACGACCGTCGCTGGCGATGCACCAGGCGACCAGCAGGGCCTCCTTGGTCAAGTCCTGAGCGTTCTGTAAATCGGTGGCCTGATGATCGTGCGGCGATGTTGTTGGGTGGGTTGGTCTTGCGGTCGTCGGTGTTGGCGGGTGGCGGGTCAAGCCCCAGCTCGGCGGGCAGCAGCCTGAGCTGGTGACGTTCCAGATCGCTGATCGACACGCGGCACCAGCGTTGGGTGGCGCGGATCAGGGTGGCGAACACCAGCTTCATGGCGGCTTTTTCGTCGGTGAACCGGGGGATGACTTGGTGCGTCGGCGTTCTTTGACGAAGCTGCGCTTGGCCAGGTTGGTGGTGCGTACCCGGATGCGGTGGCGCATCGGCAGCCGGTGAATGGCTAGCAACGCCTCGAGATCGTCGGTGAAGCAGGCTAGCGCCGCGGGATACTCACGGCCGTAGGTATTGATGAATCGGTCGGCTGCTGCCCGGGCCGCGTCCAGCGTGGGCGCATCCCGCACGGCATAAACGTGTGCCAGCACCGGGCCGGCGGTCTCGTCGGCCAAGCTTGGCGCGGATATTGCCCAGCCGATGAAACCAGCACCGGATCCGGATTGAGGCGGGCAAGCAGGTCGTGATGGCCTTGATCAGTCCGGGTGCCCCATCGGAGGTGATGGTCGTGGGCAGGCGCATGCCCCGATCCAGCATGCTGGTAGAAAAACTCCGTCCAGCACGCCTGGGACTCTTTGTGGCACTGTTGCATTAAGGCGAAGGGGGTCATAGCCATACGCCAAGTAAGGAGGCAGACCCCTCAGGCACCTAGGAAA
>JALZCN010000175.1 GCA_030863045.1 Actinomycetota bacterium
TGCAGCGGCTCACCAGCTGCACGAGTTCGGCGACGTCCGCCTCGTCCTGCTGAACGGGTGACGGTCGAGCGTCATCCAAGCACAATGGGGCATACAGCATCCGTGAGGTCGGAGGTCCCCCGTGTCGTCCCCAACAGTGCTCACGTCCCGCTTCGGTGACGGTCTGGCGGTCGATTCCGACCTGGTCGCCGCGGCGGAGTCCGCCGTCACGCAGGCCCTTGCCCCACTGTGCGGGCAGCGCCCCGACCTGCTGTGTGTGTTCCTCTGCGGTAATGACCCGGCGGTGGTGGAAGCAGCAGGCATCCGCGCGATGGCGGTGGGTGGGGCTCGCACGACGCTGGGCTGCAGCGCTGGTGGCGTGATCGGCGCCGGTCGCGGTGTGGAGGCTTTGCCCGCGGTCAGTGCGTTCGCCGCCTGCGTGCCCGGGGTGAGGTTCACCCTGCTGCGCCTCGAGTTGGTGCACAGCCCCGACGGTGCAGTCGTCACCGGAATGCCAGATCACCAAGACGACGACGCGGTCGCGGTGATCCTTGCCGATCCTTTTACCTTCCCCCTTGCGGACTTCCTGCAGCGCTCCAACGACAATCACACCGTTCTCCCACTGATTGGTGGTGTGGCCAGCGGTCCCCGCGGCGCCAGATCCGCACAGCTGTTCCTGGACGGGCGCAGCGTACGGGGCGGCGCGGTGGGAGTGCTGCTTGGCGGTCCCGTCACAGTCCGGCCGGTGGTGAGCCAGGGTTGCCGCCCCTTCGGCCCCCCAATGGTCGTCACCAAGGCCGAGAGAAACGTGCTGCTGGAGCTCGCCGGTACACCTGCACTGGCCAAGCTCGAGCAGATCGTCGCGGAGATTCCTGCGGAGGAACGGCAAGCCATCGCGCGTGGATTGCAGATCGGCGTTGCCATGGACGAGTACGTTGAAGAGCACGAGCGCGGAGACTTCCTGATCCGCCCCATCGTGGGCGCTGATCACCAGCTGGGCGCGATTGCCATCGGAGAAGTCGTGGACGTGGGCCAGACCGTCCGCTTCCAGGTACGTGACGCCTCGGCCGCCGACGAGGACCTGAAGGAGCTGTTCACCCGTTTCCGCGCGGAGGCAGGTCCGGTGGGTGGTGCGCTGTTGTTCTCCTGCAATGGCCGCGGCAAAACCATGTTCCCCAGCGCGGATCACGATGTGCTGGCAGTGCGCGCCGGGCTTGAAACCACCGGTGTGGCCGGGTTCTTCGCAGCCGGCGAGATCGGCCCGGTCGCAGGCCGGAATTACTTGCACGGGTTTACCGCGTCAATCCTGGTGTTCGGCGCCGGCGGCTCGTGACGGCGGGACGTCTTGTGTCATGAGCGTACTGGCGCGGTGGCTTGGAACTCGGCGCGGGCAACGACGCTGACGTCGGGGTGGTCGGTAATAGACCGTCGAGCCCGGTCCGAAGGTAAGTGACCTGTTCGTCGATGGCCCGCCCCAAGTCGCTCAACACGGCAGATGTCTGGAAGTTGACCGGCAAGAAGTTATCGGGCTGGCCGGCCCGCGCTGTCACCCCGCCAAGGCTGCCACTGAGGGATCCGGCGAGCGCGGCGGCCGTGATGCCGGCAAGAGCGGTGTGTCGGGTGACCATCGCGTCCTCCTCAATAACCGGGTGCTGAGCTGCATGTCATCGCAGCCGCATGAGATGACATGGAGGGCATCCGGCACTTACGCGGGACGTCGCGTGCGAACGACGAACAAG
Organism: Actinomycetota bacterium; assembly: GCA_030863045.1. Lineage (GTDB taxonomy): Bacteria > Actinomycetota > Actinomycetes > Mycobacteriales > Pseudonocardiaceae. Next base: position 1,719 of record JALZCN010000175.1, read on the forward strand.
GACCGAATCAGCTGGTGATGTCCTTGGTGGCGAAGCGCCACCAGGCCGCCAGCCCGAAGACGGTGGCGTAGGCCAGACCGGAGAACGTTCCGCTGGCCAGCTGCGTCCAGTCGATAGGGGAGGCCAGTAGATCGGCCCACGCGGAACTGAACCGGGTGGGGAGGTAGTCCCGCAGGCCGCCGAGCGCCTCGATGGTCTCCAGGATCTGGGACAGGATCGACAACATCACCGCTCCACCGACGGCTCCCAGCGGTGCGTCTGTGCTCACCGAGAGCAGCAACGCCAGCCCGGCGACCCACGCCAGGTGCAACGCCAGGTACGCCGGAGCCAGCGCCAACCGGCTCGCGGTGAGCACGAAATCTAGCGACTGACCGGTGGGGGACACCAGATCACCTGCTCCGTAGGCGACCACACCGACCGCCATCGCCACTGCAGGAAGCAAAACGAGGGCGAACGCGGACAGCAGCGCGGCCACCACCGCCTTCTGCCGCAGCAGACGGCCGCGCGGCACCGGGATGGCCATCAGGTAACGCAGGCTTGACCAGGACGCCTCACTGGCCACCGTGTCGCCGAAGAACAGGGCCACCACCACGACAAGGAGGAAACCCACCGCCGAGAACAGGGTGAAAACCACGAAGTTGAGCCCGCTGGCGGTGGCGAGGTCGACCAGCGTGGCACCTCCGCCGTCCACATCGTCTCGCCCGACCTCGAAGGCGAGCCAGAGCAGGAAGGGCAGCAGGCCGAGAAATGCCAGGGTGAGCACGGTCCGCTTGCGCCTTAGCTGGCGCACCAACTCCACCCGCACCGGCAAGGTCGCCGTGGCCCGGTAGCCCGGCGCCGCTCCCTGCGCGGTCATTCGACGGTCTCCTGTCCCACCAGTTGCAGGAACGCCTCCTCCAGCTGGTGCCGTGCAGCCACCCCTTCGACCCCGATTCCGGCGCCGACCAGCGCGGAAACCGCGACCGCGCGGGGTAGCCCATCGAGCTGGGCATGCACGGCAGAACGCTCGACCCCCGTGACGTCGACCCCGTCGAGGCCACGCAGCACCGCGGCGGCCTGCGCCGGGTCGTTCACGGTAAAGCTGACCGTGCCGGCGCCTGCGACGATTTCGGCGACCGTGCCGGCAGCCACCAGCCTGCCCCGGTGCATCACCACCACATGGCTGCAGGTCTGCTCCACCTCGGCGAGCAGGTGGCTGGAGACCAGCACCGTCCGGCCTCGGGCGGCGTAGTCACGCAGAACCTCACGCATGGCATGGATTTGCGGCGGGTCCAGGCCGTTGGTCGGCTCGTCGAGCACCAGTAGATCCGGTTTCCCGAGCATGGCTTGAGCAATCGCCAGGCGTTGGCGCATTCCCTGGCTGTAGTTGGCCACCGGCCGATGCACCGCTTCACCCAATCCGGCGATCTGCAAAGCCTCGTCCACGGCGGCATCCGCGGCCGGCCGGCCGGTGGCCGCCCAGTACAGCCGTAGGTTTTCCACGCCGGTCAAGTGCGGAAGGAATCCCGGCGCCTCGACGAACGACCCGATCCGGGACAGCACCGGGGCGCCGGCGGTGACCCGGTGCCCGAACGCTCGCAACTCGCCGCTGGTCGGTTGGATCAGCCCCATCAGCATCCGCAGCACGGTGGTCTTACCTGCCCCGTTGGGGCCGAGCAGGCCAAGCACCTGCCCGTGCTCGACTCGGAAGGACAAGTCGTCCACGGCAGTCAAACCGCCCGGGTAGCGCTTGCTCAACATCGACACCACCAGCGGCACGCGGGCCAGCTTGAGATCGGCATCGTCGGCGTGCCGGCGGCGCAGTACGGCGAACACGCTCAACGCCACCACGAGCGCGGCCAGCCCGCCCAGCCCGGTGAGTTGCACGGTCGGCAGTGGTACCGGCGCCTGCTCACCGGGCACCGTGGGTACGGCCAAGCGGGCGTCGCCGGCCAGCGACACGGTGTACCCGGCGGGCTCCGGGGGCAGCGCATACCCGCGGTCGGTCGTGGCCACCGTAACCGCCAACCGGTGCCCGGCCTGCACCGGTCGTACCACTCCGGGCAGCGTCACGGTGAACTCCACCGGGGCGCCGTCAACGGGCAGCGGGCCGATCCGCACCGGAGCCACCGCACCTCCGGGCAACGTGCGGCGGCCGCCCGTGCCGACGTCGTAAAGCTTGACGAACAGCACCGCTTCGGATGGTGACAGCGATCTGATTGCCGGCTCGGCCGGCGGTGGTCTGATTGCCGGCTCGGCCGGCGGTGTGACACCGGTCGGCGCGGCGGCCACCCGCAATCGGACCCGCGAGGCTCCGGCGACCTCCAGCGGATCAGGCAGCGGATCGGTGACGAACGTCGCAGCCTGCCCGGGTACGTCAAGCGTCACCTCGCTGAGATCTCCAAGGTCCTCGGGCAGGGCAGCGTTGAGTCCCGGCAGGCTGCTCACCGCGGTGGGGCTGCCGCCGGGCGGACGAATCACTGATTGCGGCACGCCGTGCAGCACCAACTCACGGCGTTGCACGGGAACGCCGTCGAGCCCCGGATAGGCCGGGGCGGCGACGGTCCGCTGGGCGAAGGCTCGCCGGGTGCCGAAGAGTCCCTGCACCTGGTAGTCAAACCCCGTGCCGGGATCCTCGCCGATCCGGCGGAGGTGGTAGTCGAACCAGGCGCCGGTCCGCTCCTGCATCGCCGCGCCGGATTCACCGCCGTCGTGGCCACCCGCGTACCAGACCACCTTCAACGGGGCGCCCGCCGAAGCGAGTTGCCGGGCGGTGGCGTCGGCTTGGTCCAGCCCGAACAGCGTGTCACGCTCGCCCTGGATGAGCAGGGTCGGAGCGGTGATGTTGCCTGCAACTGTGGCGGGCGACGAGCGGCGCAGCAGCGCCACGATCTCGGGGGTGGGGCTGCCGGTGGTGGCGGCTTGGAGGTAGGCGGTGCAAATCTCCGGGCGGAATCGTCCGCACAAGCTGTTCCTCTCCGCGACCCCGCTGGGCGCCGTACTGAAGAACAGTCCCGCCCAGTCCCGTTTGAGAATTCCATCTGGGGCGAAGGCACCGGCCGCCGGAGTGGCCGCCGGAATGGGTGCTCGGCTGGCGGCGTTCGGGAACAGCGCCTGGGCCAGGTCATTCCAGGTGATCTCCGGCGCCAGCGCGTCCACCCGGCGATCGGTTCCGGCCAGCATCAGAGCGAGTGCGCCGCCGTAGGACTTGCCGGTGACACCGACCCGCGGATCACCCGGGGCGTCACGTATCACATCGGGCCGCGCGCCCAACCAGTCCACCATGACTCGGGCGTCGGCCACCTCGTAGTCCGGGGAGTTGAGTCCGATCTGCCCGGTGCTGGTGCCGAATCCCCGGGCTGTCCAGGCGAGCACGATGAACCCGCGACGGGCCAACGCGGTGGCCTCGGTGGTGACGGAGTTCTTACTGCCACCGAAGCCGTGGGCCACCAGAATGGCGGGAGCGGGCGTGACCGCCGGATAGTACACGGTGGCGTCCAGGCGCACCCGATCCGTGCCACCCGGTGCCGCCGGTACATCTATCGTGACGCTTTCGGTAGCCACTGGCGGAGGATCAGGGGCCATCGCGACGGCCAGCGCCACCCCGGCGCCGGCGACCAGCGCGGCCACGACCAGAAGGACCACGGGTCGCCAGCGCAGTCGGGGCAGCCGGGCCGTTCTGGGCACCCCGCCGACGGTAGGTCAGCCTGGCTCGGGTGCTGTGGCGGTCTCAGCGGATTCTCAGCGCTACCGGCAGTGTCCTTGCCACCCCGGGTGGTGGCGAGGGATGGGTATGGGCGACACTGGTCCGGTCCGTGGAGGGGAGTATTCCTTCGCGGCGGCATCGTCATCACGGCGTTCCTGCCCTATTTTTAGTGGCGCCCGGTGCCGTCGACCGGTTCTCCGGTGGAAGAGACCTCCGGTCGTCGACGCATGCCGTCTGCCCGGAGGTTCGCTCATGGATGTGCCCACTTGGGTGTGGCTCGCCACGGTGGGCGGCATCGCGGTCTTATTTGCCTTCGACCTGTTCGTTGTCGACCGCAAGCCGCACGCAGTGGGCGTCGCGGAGGCAGCCCGGTGGGTGGTGTTCTACGTCGCGTGCGCGGCGGCGTTCGGGCTGGGGGTCTGGCTATTTGCCGGCAGCATTTTCGCCTTCGAATACTTGACTGGGTACCTCACCGAATACTCGCTGTCGGTGGACAACCTGTTCGTCTTTGTGATCATCATGGCCGCGTTTGGGGTGCCCGCCATCCATCAGCACCGGGTAC
>JALZCN010000211.1 GCA_030863045.1 Actinomycetota bacterium
TAGCAGGAGTTGGGGACACTGTATTCGTCCCAGCAGCTAATGGTTCCGACAGTGCAGGTGGGCTGAAGGAGCACTGATGTCGTCACCTGTGGCTGGTGTACCTGGGCTGTGTCGAGCAGGCCTAGCGATCAGAAGATTTTTAGTCGTTCTGGCTTGCCGTTGGGGTCTTGGACGTAGACCGCGCCGCCCGAGTGCATAAGCTCGTCGAGGTAGTTGTAGACCTGTAGTGCGCGGTTGATGGTTTCTGTTTTGGTGTCGCCGGTGCGTTGGACCGTCGCTTCCAGGGCGTGCCAGGCGCGGGGGCTGAGGTTGACCGTTACTCGTTCTGGTGCTCCGTGGCCGCGGTCGGTCGGGGCCGCTGCGCGGTCTCGATCAGTCACGGGGCCTTTTGTCGGTGGCATCTGCCTCAACCTTCCTCTGGGGCAGTATTGGGCACTGGGCAAGCGGATCGCGCTTCGGTGTCATCGATCGACATGCCCAGTGTCTGCTAGCAGCCAGGCCACGTGGCTGATTCAGGTGCCGCTGCTAGCTGGGCTGGGCGGTACTGGTTGTCATCCGGCTCACCGCTGTACTTTATTCGACGATGATGCGCCATGGTCGCTTACTTGTTATGCATATGTCAAGTAGTATACTCATACACTAACCTGTTGTGACCCTCGTTAAGACCGGTCCATTTGCACTAGGAACACGTAACTTGTCCGGATTTTAGCTGTACAGCAGGCCTCCTGCCTGGTAATTTGCGGGGCATACTGTTACGTCGCGTAGCGGCCCGAGCGCAAGGAGCTCGCGCCATGGACAAGGACATGCACCAGGGTCGCGAACCCGAGCATGTTGACCTGACCCAACTCGAGGGCGAGCCCGGCGCCCGAGGGGATCCGCTGTTCGAGCGGCAGACCGACGATGCCCAGTTCGCTGGAGGCTGGCTTCGGGCTCGCCTTTACAGTGATACCCCGGTCCGCTCACCCGCTGGCACCGCAACCGCCCTGTTGAAGCTTGTGTTTGCGGCAGGCCTACCCGCCGCCGGCATGGCAGCAGGCGGCTGGGCGATGGGGGTAGCGGCGTGGCTGACCCTGACGCTGGCCGCACTCATGTTCATGGTCGTCGGGGCCGTCGGACTATTCCTCATTCTCCGGATGGAGTCGCGCCCACACCCCCCGCACGAGATCAGCACCGACGAGGGTGAGGGAGAAGGGGATCAGGCCGATCTTCGAGCCAATTGCGATGAGACCGGAGAGCGCGGCAGTCGCGACCACACCAAACCCCCCGATGCGATTCCACCTCATAAAGCCCTTCAGCCACCTAGACGCAGATGAGTCGCTACGCCGAGCAGGCGGCTGCAGTCGCCGCCGCGCTGGCAGAGCTCGACGTGCGCCCCAACGATCGAGTGCTAATTATGCTGCCCGACGGTCGCGACTTCGCCCCGGCCTTCGCCGGCGTGATCCACCATGGCGCAGTGCCACTGCCAATCAACCCACTGCTCCCAGCGCACGATGTCCTGGCAGCCGCTGCCGCCTCAGGAGCCCAGCTAGTGCTGGCCGCGGCCGACCGAATCAATGCACTGGCCGACCTGGACGCCAAGCCACCCCTGTTGATAACTGGGCCACACGGGCCCTGGGCAGCCGTGCTGCGACTGCGCTGAGCGCTCCAATCCAACGGCTGCTGTACGGCGCCCCTAGACCCATAGCGTGTTAGATCAGCAACTCGTCCTTCCCCCACAAGGACCCGTTCCTGGCACCGCCAAAGACCGGCGCCTCGCACCGGACGATTTCCCTGCCGCATGTCGTCGTCACGACGTTGGCCGAGCACATCAGGCAGTTCGCGTTCGAACATCCCGATGGCTTGATCTTCACGAACGAGGATGGCCACGCGCTCTGCCGCACCACGTTCTCGCGGGAGATCTGGCGACCTGCAGTCAAGAAAGCCGGAGCACCCACGGGCATCGGCATGCACGAGCTGAGGCACTACTACGCCTCACTGCTCATCCGCCACGGTGAGTCGGTCAAGACCGTCCAGCGTCGGCTCGGACACGCCACAGCGGCGGAGACACTGGACACCTACTCCCATCTGTTGCCCGACTCCGATGATCGAACACGCGACGCGATCGACGCCGTGCTTGGTCCTGGCGTGCCCCAGGTGTGCCCCAACGAGCGGCCAGGGTGATATTACGCAGGTCACCGGCTTGGGGCGGACGAGCTGGCCTGTAAGCCGGATCCTGTGCACCGGGCGCCTTGCGGCGTCCCGGCCGGCGGTCATCCATCTCGACCTGCCGTCGCCGGCAGGCTCCAGCGGCCTACCCGCAGGCATCGGGCGGGCCACCCTCGATCGCCTGCGCAGCACCCCGGAAACCGGCGTGCCTCTTGGCCTTGCTCCAGGTGGGGTTTACCTAGCCGCCCCGGTCACCCGGGACGCTGGTGGTCTCTTACACCACCGTTTCACCCTTACCCCGCTCACACGGGGCGGTCTGTTTTCTGTGGCACTGTCCCGCGGGTCACCCCGGGTTGCCGTTAGCAACCACCCTGCCCTGAGGAGTCCGGACTTTCCTCGACAGGCCCGTCACCGGACCCGACGCGACCGCCCGGCCAGCTCATCCGCCCCACCAGGATAGATCGCCCGGCACCGGATTAGCGTGGCGCCTCGTGGCACCTGCAGATCTTGCCCTGCTGGTCGCCGCGGGCGTCTTGTCGGGCATGGTCAACGCCGTGGCCGGTGGTGGGTCACTGCTGCTGTTCCCGGCACTGCTGGCGGTGGGCTTCCCACCGCTTGCGGCAAATGTCACCAACTCGGTCATCCAGAGCGCTGGTAGCGCGGGTCTAGCACTGGGCAGCCGTCGGCAACTGCGCGGCCAGCGGGAACGGGTGCTGTCCACGGCCGGCGTCGCGGTGGCGGGCTCCTTGGTGGGCAGCCTGCTGCTACTCGTCCTGCCGCCGAAGGTGTTCACCGCGGTGGTACCCGTGTTGGTTGCGCTGGCCAGCGTGCTGCTCGGAGTGCAACCCTGGCTCGCCCGGTGGATCGGCGAGCCCGAACCTGATGCTCCGGATCGCCGGGTGGTGCTGCTACCCGCGGTGTTCCTCGGCGCTATCTACGGCGGCTACTTCGGCGGAGCGCTCGGCGTCATCTTGATCGCGGTGCTTGCCCTCACCGCGCATGATGACCTGCGCAGGCTCAATGCCGTCAAGGGGGTGCTCGGGCTGATCATCAGTGCGGTCAGCGTGGTGGTGTTCGCAATCGGGGCACCGGTGGACTGGCTCGTCGTCGCGCTGCTCGCCCCCGTGAACCTGATCGGAGGATTCCTCGGCGCGAAACTCGCCGACCGGCTGCCCGCGCCAGTGTTGCGCAGCGCGGTGGTCGTGGTGGGCTTGGCGGTGTCGATCTACCTATTTGAGTCGTGACAGGTGGGAGGTGTCGTTGACCAGCCTTACCGTGGCCGGGCCGTCGGGATAGAACTCCGCCATGGACAGCGACGCAACATCCAGGTGCAGCCGGTGCAGCAGCGATGGGCCCGCGTCCAGCGCCATCCGCAGCAGCGCCTTGATCGGCGTGACGTGGCTGACCACGACCAAGGCGGCGGGGCCGTGCTCGGCGATCAGCTGATCACGCACCCGACGCACCCTCCGGTGTACCGCCTCCATGCTCTCGCCTTGCGGTGGAGCCAACGAGGTGTCGGTGATCCACCTGGTGTGCAGATCGGGATCCCGCGCTCGGGCCTCCTCGAAGGTCAGTCCCTCCCAGGTCCCGAAGTCGGTCTCGATCAGCCCATCGTGCACATGTAGTGGTACCCCCAGCGCATCCGCCACCGGCTTGGCGGTCTGCCTCGCCCGCAGCAGCGGTGAGCTGACCACGGCAATGACACCATCCGTGGTAGCCAGCCGGGCGGCGGCAGCGGCGGCTTGGCGCTCCCCCAGCTCGGTCAGCGGCAGATCGGCGCGCCCGGAGTAGCGGCGTTGCACGGAATGCTCGGTCTGCCCGTGCCGCAGCATCAGCAGCCGGGTAGGCGAGCCGGTGGCACCGGTCCAGTGTGACGGTGGCGCGGTCTGGGTTCCGGTCGACGCTCCAGGCTCAGTGATGCCGGCCTGGGCATCCATGGCCTCGTTGGCCAACCGGTCGGCGTGCGCGTTGCGGGCCCTCGGCACCCAGGTGTAGCTGACTTCGCCGAGCCGGCGGGCCAGCCCGGCCGCCTCACTGGCCAGTGGTCGCAGATGCGGTTGCTTGATCTGCCAGCGACCGCTCATCTGCTCAACAACCAGCTTGGAGTCCATCCGCGCCTCGGCGGACTGGGCACCCGCCTGGACCGCGGCGCGCAAACCGGCGAGCAGTGCCGAATACTCGGCGACGTTGTTCGTAGTGTTGCCCAGCCCCCCGGACACCTCGGCGAGCACCTCCCCGGTGTCGGCGTCGCGCAGGACTGCCCCGTACCCGGCCGGACCAGGGTTACCCCGAGACCCACCGTCCGCCTCGATGATCACCCGTCGATTCACAGGCCGGACTCCGGCGTACGGACCAGTACGACACCGCACTCCTCGCATCGCAGTACCTCGTCGGGTGCGGCATCCCGCAGGCGCCCGATCGCGGTGCGGTCCAACTCCAGCCGGCAGGCGCCGCAGCGGCGCTCGCGCAGCAACGCCGCGCCGGTCCCGTTGCGAGCCCGGACCCGCTCGTAAAGCGCCACGAGCTCCGCGGGCAGCTGGCCGATGAGTGCGCGACGCTCTTGCTTACCGTGCTCCTCGGTGGATTCCAGCTCCGCCAGCGCCTCACCCTGGCGGCGAGCGACATCCAGACGCCGCTGCTCGACGTCGGCCACCGCGGCACGGCCCCGGTCGATGTCGGCACCGGTGGCCTCACGACGCTCCATCACCTCGAGAAGATCGTCCTCCAGGACGGTCTGGCGGCGCCTCAGCGTCGCCAGTTCGTGTTGCAGATCTTCCAGTTGCTTGCCCGAGGTGATCGAACCGGAGTCGAGCAGGCCGCGGTCCCGGTCCTCCCGGGCTCGGACCTGATCGATCTCGCCCTCCAGCTTGCGGATCTCGCGGTCCAGGTCTGACGCCGCCGTCTCGGCGGCGACCAGCGAATCTCGGCACGCAAGCAAAGCCTTGTCGGCCTGCTCAATCTCGGCCAGCTCGGGTAGCGACCGGCGGCGATGCGCGGCGCGGGTCAGCTCGGCGTCCACCGCGGCCAGATCAAGCAGCCGGCGTTGTGCGGCGGGATCGGCGTTCACCGCGAGGGCCTCCCAGATGATTGCGCCGACCCGATCGTCCAGGGATCGGTGCGGCGATACGAAACGTGGACATCGACCGTACCGCCGAGAGCCGCCGAGATCACCGCTGCGGCCTGCGCGCACCACGGATGCTCGCCGGACCAATGCGCAACGTCCACCAACGCCGGACCGCCAGCGGCCAGATGCTCCAATGCCAGGTGGTGCCGCAGATCGGCGGTGACGAAAGCATCGACGCCCGCAGCGCTGGCGGCGCCGAGCAAAGAGTCCCCGGCGCCGCCACAAACCGCCACCGTATGAAC
>JALZCN010000225.1 GCA_030863045.1 Actinomycetota bacterium
ATTGCCGCCCACGCCAGTGGGACGCCGGGATGTTGGCTGCCGGCCACCAGCGCTCCCAATCCCGCTGCTCGGGCGGGGGGCACTCCGGTCCGGGCGCACCAGCTGAAGGCAGCCCGTCCTGCGATCACCGCGAGCACCACGGATACCGGTCGGTCGGTTTCGGCAAGGACCCCCAACGCGGCCGCCTGCGTGGCCAGCACCAGCACCAGAGCGACCACCCCGAACGGTCCAGTCGGCCCGTCCCGCATCACTTCCAAGGCCCGCTGTGGCCCGCTGTAGCAGCCCAGCGCGTCGGCGGTATCGGCCAGCCCGTCCAGATGCATGCCGCGCGTCAGCCCGGCTAGCACCGCCACCACGGCGAGCCCGGCCAGCAGCGGGGGAGTACCCAACGCGTGTAGCGCGGTCAGCACCCCTGCAGCCAGCAGACCTAACCCCGCGCCGACCAGTGGCGCCCAGTACAGCGCCCGGCGGGCGATCGCCCGGCTCACGTCGACGGGCGCCCCCACCGGCAGGACGGTCAACCAGGACACCGCCAGCCGCAGCCCGCGGCTCACCTCGCTGGTGCACCCGCCGGCCGGGAGACGCCGGCGTCGGCGAAGGTAGCCATTTCGGCCAGCACCCGGACGGACATCTGCACCAGCGGCAGCGCGGCCACTGCTCCGGAGCCCTCACCCAACCGCATCCCCAAGTCGAGGATGGGGATCAACTCCAGATGCTCCAGCGCCAGTGTGTGTGCAGGCTCCGCTGATCGGTGCCCGGCCACCCACCACCGCCGCGCTCCGGGCGCGAGCTCCTCGGCGAGCATCGCCGCTGCCCCGCAGACCAGGCCATCGAGAATCACCGGGGTGCGCCGGGCCGCAGCCTCAGCGAGGAACCCGGCCATCGCGGCAATATCGGCACCGCCGACAGTGCGCACCAGAGCGACGGGATCACCGACGACCGGGCGGGCCCGGCGCAATGCGTCGCGGATCGCGGCGGCCTTGCGCATCCAGCCAGCATCGTCGATCCCGCTGCCCCGGCCCACGACCGCCACCGGTTCCGTCCCGGTGAGCGCCGCCACCAGCACTGCGGCGGGGGTGGTGTTACCGATCCCCATGTCACCTGCGACCAGGAGGTCGGCGCCGCGGTCGACCTCTTCGTCGGCAATCGTTGCCCCGGTGCCGATCGCCTGGGTCACCTCTGCATCGGTCAGTGCATCGTGCTCGTCGATCGCGCCGCTGCTGCGGCGAACCTTGTGCCTGGTGACCAACGGTGGCGCGGCGACAGCTGCTTGGTCGCAATCCACCGCCACATCGACCACTCGCACCGTCGCCCCGGCCACCGCGGCGAGCACGTTCACCGCCGCCCCGCCGCCCAGGAGGTTGCCCACCATTTGCAGGGTGACCTCGCTGGGATAGGCGGAGACTCCGCGCGCGGTAATGCCATGGTCCCCGGCGAACACCACGACTTGCGGGCGGGCGAACGGGTGTGGCGGGCAGACGCCCTGGCAGGCAGCAGCCCACACCCCCAACTCCTCCAACCGGCCCAAGGAACCCGCCGGTTTGGTCAACTGCTCGTGGCGGGCTACCGCCTCCCGGTGAGCCTGTTGATCGGGTGGCGTGATCCTGGGGAACTCCACGCGGCTCTCCCTGAAGTTCTCGGTGTCCGTCTGCCCATCCTGCCCGTTTCTGCGCCCTCATCCTGCGCGCCGGGTACCGGGCGACGCAGCTCAGCGCAGCCGCACGGGCAACCCCGCCACCAGCAGCACCACCTCGTCACACACCGCGGCGAGCTGGGCGTTGAGCAGTCCCAGCTCGTCACGGAACAGCCGACCCGCGTGGGTCGACGGCACGACGCCAAGTCCGACCTCTGCACTGACCAGTACCAGTCGGCTCGGGCACGCCGCCACCGCCGACACCAGCTCGGCGCTCCGTACGCGGCAGGACCGCAGTGCCTCTGAACCGCCCTCCCAAGCGTTTGCGTCATCCAACTCCCCCGTCAACCAGGTGGCGATGTCGTCAACCAGCATCGGGACCGCGCCACCGGCGCGCAGCGCGCCGGGCAGGTCGGCCGGCTCGATGGTGCGCCAGCCCGGCGGTCTGCGGGTGACATGCGCAGCGATCCGCGTATCCCAGTCCTGGTCGTCGAGCCGCCGCCGGGCCGTCGCCAGATAGTCCACCCGAGCGTCGGGCAGCAGCCCCTCGGCGTGTGCGGACTTGCCCGAACGCGCACCACCGAGCACCAGCGTCCGCACCCGCCTGACGCTACCGTCGGACGCCAGTCAGAGACGGCAGCAGGTGGGGAGAAGGCGATGGCCTTGCGGTGGCGGTACCAAAGTCTAGACGGCCGGTCGGCCCCTGGCCCAGACATCACGTTCGACGATCAGGCCGCCGCTGAGCAGTGGCTTAACGACGAGTGGCCGGGCCTGCTCGACACTGGGGTCGAGGCGGTCACCCTGCTCGATGGCGAATCTGTGGTTTACGGCCCGATGAGCCTGCGACCGCAATAGGTAGGCGCTGCGGTTACCACCCCATGCCGCCGACTCCGCGGGACCACCCGTGAACGGGGGGCTACGGGATCGGATCGCCGGGACTGAGGCGGGGTTTGGGCACCCGCAACCGGCGCAGCTGGGTCGCCCTGGTCATCGCATAGAACCCCAGGCTTGTGCCGGATTCCTTAGCGGTCGGAAACCGTTCACGGACGCGACGGTTGACGACGCGGCCTAGCAGCACACCCTCGACGATGATCGCCAGGAGCATCGTCATCGACAGCAGTGACACGTACTGTTGCACGATCGGCGATGGCACCAGGATGACCAGCACGACGAGCAGCGCCAGTGGCATGAACGCGCCGGCGAGATGACGGCGAGAATCCACCAGATCCCGCACGTAGGCCTTTACTGGGCCCCGGTCGCGGGGCAGCAGGTACTTGTCGTCGCCGGCCATCATGCGTGCGCGGCGCTCCGCCGTGGCGTTGCGGCGTTCCTCCTTGGACCCCCGCATGCGGCGAACCGCTTCCCGCTGAGTCCGCGGGGGAGGCGGCGCAGGGCCGCGCTTGCGCCCCTCAGCCTCCCGGCGGCTTGGCGTTGGCCTGCCCTTGCCTACAGAGCGAGCCGGGGAACTCACCTCGTCGGGGTCGGTCTGTGCCTGCACCACCTGCTCCAGATCGCGATCAGGCGCTCCGGGGCCGGTCTTGCCGCGCAGAAACCTCACAGTGGTCAGCCTAGACAAGGCAATTGACGAGTCGCTGCCAGACATGCCGCCCCATTGATGTGTCACCATGGAGGCACGGGAATCACCCGTCGGTTGCAGGCGTTCGCGTAATGTGGAGACCTCGTCCGTGCCGAGCGCCGATCCCCAGGGGAGAGCCATGACCGTCGAGAACGTTGCCGCCACCGAGGTGCCCACCCACGGTGTCGAGCTGACTGATGCCGCCGCCGCCAAGGCGAAGGCGCTGCTCGACCAGGAGGGTCGGACCGACATGCAACTGCGCATCGCCGTGCAGCCGGGCGGTTGTGCGGGGTTGCGCTACCAGCTGTTTTTCGATGATCGCGCCCTTGACGGGGATGCGAAGCGCGATTTCAACGGTCTCGGCGTTGTCGTCGACCGGATGAGCGTTCCCTATCTGCAGGGCGCCGTGATCGATTTCGTGGACACGATCGAGAAGCAGGGCTTCACCATCGACAACCCCAACGCCGGTGGCTCCTGTGCCTGCGGAGACTCTTTCAACTAGGGACTACACCTGCACGGGATAACGCGGTTCAGGCACCGCGGGGACGATCCGCTGCTCGATGAAGATGCCGTGCCAGAGCATGAAGACGAGCACCGCCCAGATCCGCCTGCTGTAGTCACGCGGGCCCGCACGGTGCTCGTCGAGCATGGCGTGCACCGCTGCGAGGTCCAGGAACTCTGAGGTGCCCGAGTCGTCGACGATGGCTCGGGCCCAGTCATGTAGGTCGTGGCGTAGCCAGTGCCGAATGGGTACCGGAAATCCCAATTTGCGCCGGTTTAGCACATGAGCGGGCACGATGTCCCGCAGCGCCTGCCGCAGCGCGTGCTTGGTGGTCTCGCGAGTGATCTTCTCCTCGAGCGGGATGGTGGCCGCCACCCGGAACACCTCCGGGTCGAGGAAGGGCACCCGCAGCTCAAGAGAGTTGGCCATGGTCATCTTGTCGGCCTTGACCAGGATGTCGCCACGCAGCCAGGTGAACAGGTCCACGTGTTGCATGCGAGCAACCGGATCCCAGCCTGCGGAAATCGCGTAGGGCTCCGCGGTGATGTCGGTGTGCGAGACGGTTGGGTCGTATTCGCGCAGCACCTCGCGCAGCTGATCGTCCCGGAAAATGCGGGCGTTGCCGTAGTAGCGCTGCTCCAGCGTTAGTGAACCGCGACGAAGCAGGTCTTTACCGCGGATGCCGTCCGGAAGCCGCGTGGAGATTCGCCCGAGTGTGCGGCGTAGGCCCCCGGGCACCTTCTCGAAGGCGGCCAGCGACAGCGGCTCCCGGTAAATGGTGTAGCCCCCGAAGAGCTCATCTGCGCCCTCCCCGGACAGCACCACTTTGACGTGTTCCCTCGCCTCCCGGGCGATGAACCACAGTGGCACCAGTGCGGGATCGGCCACCGGATCGTCGAGATACCACACAATCAGCGGCAGCGCGTCCGCCATCTCGGGCGCCGAGACGGTGCGGATCACGTGCCGGACGTTGATCGCGGCCGCTGACTCTGCGGCCACGTCCACCTCGGAGTAGCCCTCTCGCTCGAAACCGGTGGTGAAGGTGATCAGATCCGGATTGTGTTCACGGGCCAGCGCGGCGATGGCGGTGGAATCGATCCCGCCGGAGAGGAAGGCGCCGACGGTGACGTCGGCCCGCATATGTTTGGCGACCGAGTCCCGCATCGCCGCGGTGATCTCGTCGTGCAGGACCTGTGCCGCTGCTGGGGAGCGAACCGCGCGGGGCTGGAAACAGGGACGGAAATAGCGCTCGGTGGTCAGCTTGCTGCCGGGGGAGGCGACGAACGTAGTCCCGGACTCGATCCGGGTGATTCCGGTGTGCAGAGTTCCAGGTTCGGGCACGTACTGCAGGGTGAGGTAGTGCTGAAGGGCTCGGCGGTTGAGCTCTGTGGACACTCCCAGCGACGGCGCCAACTCAAGCAGGCTTTTCTTCTCGCTGGCAAATGCGATGCCGCCCGGGCCGGCGCAGCTGAACAGCGGCTTGATACCGAAGGGATCGCGGGCGCCGAAAGCCATCCGTCGCTGCGCGTCCCAGATGACGAACGCGAACATCCCGCGAAGCTGCGTGACGGCAGTGGGGCCGAAATGGTGATACGCCGCGACCACGACCTCGGTATCACCCTCAGTGAAAAAGCGCGCGCCGTAGGGCTCGCTCCTCAGCTCATCGCGGAGCTCGATGTAGTTGTAGATTTCCCCGTTGAACAGGATTGTGTATCGCTCCGGTGCGCCGGGGGGCCCCCAATGCAGGGGCTGGTGGGAGCGCTCGAGGTCGATGATGGACAGCCGGTTGAAGCCGAACACCACGTCAGCGTCGTGCCAGGTACCGGCCTCGTCGGGGCCGCGATGCCGCTGGCAGCGCAGCGCCGCGGTCACGTCCGTCACCAGCTGCGCCGCGTCCTGCTGCGCGGTCAGTAGTCCCAGCAACCCGCACAC
>JALZCN010000263.1 GCA_030863045.1 Actinomycetota bacterium
GGATGGGCGCGGTCGTGGCGGTTGGGCAGGTGGGCGGACTCGGTCACCCACCACACGCGTCTGACCTTGGCGTCCGGTAGTGCGCCACAGCTGCGCGATTAGCACGCATATGCAGCACAACGACGCGACGAGGGCCACCGCGAGGCCGCCCACGCTCACGAGGAATGCATACGCAAACACGAGGATCTCGAGACCAAGGAAGACGCCCAAGGCTCGCCAATCGTCCTGCCGCATGGGCTTGTCGAACCAGCCGCTGCGCTTTCGGTCCTTCATCATGCTGCTACTAAGGATCAGATCCGTAGACACGCGGAAATGATGCAACGAGACACCGCTATTCCGGAAGGGTTCGCCTGCTGCTCTCAGTGCTGGCACCAGGCCGGCCGGGCTGCTCGCCGGCGTCCGGTACTGCTCGATTCCGCGACACCGGCTCTGGCTCGGCGACATGTGATCATCATGGTACATGGCGGCCGCGCCCTTGGGTCCGCGTCGCCTGCCGCTGGCCGCGTTCGCGTCGACCACCGCGCCGCGCTGAGATACTCGTGGGTGAACCAGACGATGTTCATCGGCGAAGGCCGAGTGCTTTCCCGGGCCTCGGGTTGAGTACCGCGTATGCCGCGTACTAACTCCTGACGCGCCGGCACTTGCCTGGCCGGGTGCATGAATGACACGGCCCACGGCAGTGGCCCTTCTCGTGATCGGAAGGGACCACCGTTTTGGCTGGTACGGGGTGGAGCGGGCGACGGGAATCGAACCCGCATGGCCAGCTTGGAAGGCTGCGTCTAAAGCGCGCCGTCACGGGTCTCGATCTGGGGTCAAGCTAGGTCACAGGTACCCGCTGTTGACCGTGGTTGACCGGTGTTAATGGCACGCTAATGGCACACGGAGTGTGGCCTGTCGCGGGACGGGTGAGCCGGGGGTGGGTCTCCCGTCACGTCGGCGAGCGGCACATAGTGAGGGTACGGTTGCGTTCTATGCTGTTGAGGTGATGACCGCCGCTGACATGTGGTTGTAGGCGGCGCGACAAGCGGTGGCTTGCAGCCAGGCCTGGTTGCTTACCCAGCCACACGAGCATTTAGCTTGATAATCTTGGTCTGGGGTTCTATTCGAGTATGACGGAATTCTTTTTATTGTGATGGTGTGGTTGTTCATAATGCTGTCTCCATGGGTGTGCGGGTGTGGTTACCGCGCAGCTTGACTATCGTCTTGTATTCGATTTGCCGGATGCGCTCTCGGGTGACTCCGTGGACGTGGCCGATTTCATCGAGCGTGCGCGGTCGGCCGTCGATGAGCCCGAATCTCAGCCGGACAATGCTGGCCTCTCGCTCGGATAGCGTGGTCAGCACGGCGTGTAGGTGCGTCTGGAGCAGGGTGAAGGAGACTGCGTCTATCGCGAGCACGGCTTCGGGGTCGTGGATGAAGTCGCCGAGTGGGGAGGTGCCTTCCTCGCCGATGGTTTGGTCCAGCGAGAGGGGCTCCCGGGCGTAGTGCTGGTGGGTGCTCCCGTCACCACTGCCTTTGGTGGATTGGGGTGCTCACTGCCGTGCGGGCATTGGTCGCCGATTGCCCGAGTACTCGCGGCGTCGGCTTGTTCGTCGAGCAGCTGCTGTCGGGTCTTGATCTGTCGCCCATGGTCATGCCGAGGGTCCTTGCGATCGGGGATGGGGCAGATCGATCTGTTCAGCTGGACCGTGTGGCAGCAGAACAACGCGTCGGCGGCCGACGACGTCACTGGGTGAGCTGTCCAAGGCCCGGTCATGGACGCGGTGGTCCGAGGCGCCATCGTCGTTGCCCGGGGATGGCTGGGCTTTCGCCGGAAGGCACCCGGGCCCAAAGTGGTGGCTACCAGTAGCGGTGACGGGGCGATCTTGCCCGTCGGTGGCCATCTTCAGTACCAGGTCAGCGGTGGTTGGCGTGGTGTCGACAGGGATGATAAGGAGATCGATCCGCTGATAGTTGGTGTCGATGATTCGGATCATGTGCCCGGTATGGAACCAGTCCACGGCGACCTTCCGGCCGCTGGCCAGCGGGATTCGGCGAGGAGCGCTGTCCCATCCGGCCCTGGCCAGCGCGATCCCTCGGACCGGGGTCCGGTGGGCTGCGAGTTCCTCGATCAGTGCGGCGAGCTCGATGGCGGGATCTGTTGACCGTGGCCACCATGCACCATCCAGGGCACCCCTGGCGGAACTACGCGGTTTTAGGCTCAGGCGTGTCGAACCATCACAGTTAGCTACGTTGTGCGCATCGACGTGGTCTGGGTTGGTGGTGTGATCCGACGTCATGTCGGCGTTCCCGTCCCGGCATAAACGACAGCCGGTGTCATGGTGAGGCCAACAACGGCGCAGGCTCGGATGCCGCGCGCACGAAAGGTAGTCGGTCAGCCCCGACGCTACCCTCCATCAGGTGGCGATGCCAGCGGAGTGAGTCGGACTGGTCTTGGCGGAGCAGCCGAGCAGCTGGCAGCGACTTCAGTCTGACCAGCGGTGACAGAGATGCTCGCCACCGGCCGCCCCATTCCGTACCGGTCTCCTCTACCCCGACGTCAGGACCAGCTGCACTTCCCGGAGTAGCTCGACCGAAGAGGTGTCTCGCGGCGCGGGTGTAACCCTGCCGGGTCGAGGGGCGGGAGCAAAGTACTCACTCCCGCCTTGCCCCCACCCCTCGGGCCGGTAGCCATTCTGGCGTGCCGTGAGGAGGTCACCACGCCCCGCAGCGGCCCCGATCTCCAAGCGGTGTCGGGTTCGGGCAGGGGTCTGCCCCCAGAGTCGATGTCGTGATCTTTCAAGGTGGGCTGGAACTTGCCCCCTGGCGCAGGCCGAGTTGCTGTAAACCTTGGGCCCCGTCGCCGTCGGAGCCGTCGTCTGCGTCGGTGGGCTCGTGGTTTCAGGTGCAGGTATCCGGCCTGGTCAGGGGGCGAGTTCCGCGAAGTAGTGATTGATCGATGATGCCCGCTCGCTGTAGGTGTTCGTGATCTCCTGGGTGATCTTGTCGGGTCCGCGGGCCGGGAGCAGGGCGGCTTGCTCAGACGCAAAAGCAGCGGCGTGGCTCTCTGACTTGATCCAGAACTCCGAGACGATTTTGTCGACGGCAGCAGCGATTGCTGCCTTGGCCAACGAGTTGGCTTGCGCGCCGATTTCGGAACACTCGCGGCGGAAGGTGTCGATCGCTGTTGCGGCGGCGGAAGCTGCGGCCTGCCGACACCTGGCCATGACCGCCTGGACCACCGGGAGGCGCTCGCCTTGCGATGCGCTGGCCACAGCGTCGATCATGCAGGTTCGCTCGGAGCCGTTGATCTCCACGAGTTTCGCTCGGAGTTGCACGATGGGCTCAGCCAGTTCGGGCAGCAGGGACGACGACATCGAAGGGCTCCTTCGGTCGTGACCTACACCACGGCACCCCTGTGAGCACAGTCTGACATCGATGCGGTGCGGCAGGAAAGATGCGCAGCGACCTTGACCGATCGATGCAAGGTGGACGATCAACTTCCGGGGAAGGCCATCACCCAGCCATCACCCCGGTCCTCCGCTGGGACGCCACGAGGAGCGTCCCATGAGCCATCGACGACCGGCGCCTCAGTGACTATCACCGCCCGCCGGTCCGGCCCGCGCGAGCACGGCCGTCAGGCCGCGCGCAGCAAGCGGGATCGGCCGGCGGGCACGCGAGCAAGACGACGAACTCTGCTACGTCCGCGCCGCCGGAAGCGGCGCGCTTGATTCCATTAGAGCCGAATTCTGCAACACAAGCTGTAACTGTTGCGCAACGTTAGGTGACAACTACGGTCGTGAGGTGGCGGTGATCGTTCGGCAACTGTGGATCTTCGGTTGCCGCAGTACGGATCCCTCCCTCCAGAGCGGCGCCTGACCGTCCATCAATGTCCATGACGTGCTGATGCTTGTGCAGGGGATGCGGAGGAGTGGTCGGTGGTCCGTCGTCGTTGCTGTCAGTTCAAGCTGTCAAGATCGCTAGGTCCCGGTCCCGGGCTGGACGGAGGTCCTGCGGACTCTTCGAGACGTTTCAGCAAAGTTGGATCCTTGAACCCGCTGTTTCAAGATCGAGTACCTCGGTTGCTGCTCAATAGTTCGGAAAATGGCCGATTAGCTGGAGGTACTACGAACGGTGACTGCCGGTTGATGCCGGTCTCAGGCGGTCAGATCGGATGGTTTGACGGAAGTAGAACGGAAGTGCGGCTGTCACCACTGTTGCCATGAAGCCGTAGACGTGCGTGTTAACCAGCATCTCTTCGTCGAAGCGGTAGATGCTGTTGTACAGGGTGGTTCCGTGGCAGCGGATGTCGATGCCTGGCACGCCGTCCAAGGGGCGGTAGAAGGCCAGCGCGTTGCGCACCTTCGCGGCGATGGTTCCCTTGCCGATGCCTTCTTCGATGCTGCGGCGGTTCACCTCTGGACTGGCCGGGTCACCCAGCAGTAGCCGGATCTTCGTTCCGTTCTCGGCTTTGTTGCGCAGCCGTTTAATGAGGGTTGGGTCATCGGTGAGGAACATTCCCGCATACAGCAGGATCTCGACTTGATCCTGGGCCTGGTCGAGCAGGCGGTGCCATAACTCGGTCGGTACCGAGTGCCGGTGTGGGTAGACGTGCACGATCTCCGAGCCACCGATCTCGGTTTTGCGCTCGGCGGTGATCGCGTCTGGCCAGATGTAGTTCTCAGATTCCCGCACCATCGCGGCGATGGCTCGACGGTGTTTGGGGTAGGGCAGGCGTCCCTTGGAGATCCAGCGTTCCACGGTCTTGGGATCGACGCGGGTGGCTCATGCTACCTGGTCAAGGCCTAGCCCGTTGCGCAGCAGAGCATCGCGGAGCCGCTCGTTGGGCATTACCCCCGGGTGAGGGACGAGTAGGGACGTCCTACCGTACACAGGACGTCTCTCGATGTCACGCTGTGTAATGCTGCTGTCCTGCCTGGTTGCCGAAACTTGATGACGTCAAGCGGTCCGCCACCGGGGTGGACCAGGGATAGGAGGGCAGCACAGATGGCAGTTCCCCGTGGTACCCGGTTCGAAGTTGAGCACGATCAGGTCTTTCCCGATGGTGCGGCGATCGTCGGCCCGGTTAGCGCCGACATGGAGTATGTCTCCAACGAGGACAGAGCCCGCGCAAGCAGCCCAAGCAGCGCATTGATGAGGCGACTGGGCTGTTGCAATGGAAGGTCACCGTCTCGGATCCGTCGGCGGACAAAGACCGGGATAAGTCGATCAGCATGATCCTGCTGGACCGGGTGCAGCCGGTACCTCCGGAGACGGCGATCGCGGGCTTTGACTTCCGGCCGGTGTATTTCGAAGGTTTAACCATCGAGCCGCGGGTGATGGGGGAGAAGTTCAAGTACCTGGGCTGGGTGTTCCGGGCCACCGGACTCCGTGCACCGCACGGCGTGGTCAAGGTCACAAAGCGTCGCCGATGCCATCAGCGGTGGCGGATAAGTCC
>JALZCN010000268.1 GCA_030863045.1 Actinomycetota bacterium
GTGTAACCGTCGACCTGTGCGATGCGGGCTGGGACGTGCGCGACCGGTTCAAAGGCACCGGGCGCGACCACGTCGACGCCCAATGTGGTGCCCTCGCCTCCGGTGGGAGTGAAGTCAGCGAAAGCGCGGTAAGGGCCGGGCGCCGGCACGGTCAGCGGCACCCGCCAGCTGCCCTCAGCGTCCATCTCGGGATGCACGTGCTGAAAGCCGGTGGTGTCGCGGCGCACGACGATCAGGTGCATCCGCTTGTCGTGCTCGACGTCGAAGGCGGTGACGGGCGCGCCGTCAGGCCCGATGATGCGAAAGGTGAAGTCTTCGGTGGTCCCAGGGGTCAACGTCGAGTCGGTGGGCGTGAGGGCGTAGCCGCCCCTGCTCGACACCAGCCCGCCGGGCTGGCCGATCGCGGTCCCCGCGACGGTGCCGCTGTGGGCATCCCCATGCCCGGCGTCCTCTGCGCCGAACATCGCACCGTGTCCGCCAGAGACCGCGGGGACGGTGGAGAGGGGACCGACAGCGGTTCCAACGGCGTACGTCCCCGTGAAAAGCAGGGCGAGCGCCGCACCGTAGGCGGAGAGCTTCGCTGCAGTGTTCATGTCACATCCTGTCGATATGGCCGCAACCGCGCGGCTAAGTCGCCCCGCGGGTTCGGACCTCAGCTGGCAATCTGGTAGCCGGCCTCCTCTACGGCGGTGCGAACGTCCACGTCATTGACCGGCCGGTCGCTGGTGACGGTGACGGCACCGGTGGACAGATTCACTACCACGCCAGCAACGCCGTCGATCTCGCTGATCTCCTCGGTGACCGATGCGACGCAGTGCTCACACGTCATGCCGATCACGGTGTAGGTCGTCTCGGTCATCGCGTCTGCCTCACTCGTTGGGTGGTGTCAGGACTTGACCAGGCGAGCGACAGCCGCACTCGCCTCGGCAACCTTGGCGTCGGCGACCCGCCCGCCCTGGGCCGCGGCCTGGGTGACGCAGTGCTTGAGATGCTCATCCAGCAGCCCCAGCGCCACGGCCTCAAGCGCCTTGGTGGCGGCCGAGACCTGGGTGAGCACATCGATGCAGTACTCGTCGTTTTCGATCATCTTCGCGATCCCGCGGACCTGACCCTCGATACGACGCATGCGCTTGAGGTAGGTGTCCTTGCCCTGGGTGTAGCCGTTCATGCGATTCCCTCCTGGTCGACACGACCATATACTATAGAGGGGTATGGTATCAAGAGGTGCTGGGTCCCTAGAGCCGTTGGTCAGCTCCCACGGGGCGCCCAGGTGGCCGACGGTCGCCGATGGCGTTGGCTTCGAGGCCGGAGACCGAACAAGCTCGGCACCAATCCACGGACGACGTGTCGTTCAAGTTCTTCGCTTGCCACGCACATCTGGCCGCTGGTGCGGCGACCACACTCACCCGGCTATTGGTGGAGATGCTGGAGCGCCCAGAGGCGCCATGGCGAGCTGGGCGGGACAGCCCGTAGCCGGCCGAGTTGGGCCGCGGTGGACCGTTCGTTGCTCAACCGCGTTGTGCGGGCTGGGTGCCCTCGTTCGATGTCCACCACCGGAGGAGGCAGCTACGAGTGAGGTGTCCGACGGCGTGCAGCGTGAGCGGCAGGCCCTGCGTCGTCCAGGAGGCGCAGCGTGTCAACGGCGCGCCGAGCGCCAACGATGCCTTACTTTGAGCGACCGACTCATCGAAGCGCGCTAACGCCAACAAGAACGCTGACATCCTCAGCGAGCGCCGTTCACGCCGTCGACGGCCAATCCGGACCCATCCCGGTAGATGCCTGGCGTACTGATCAATTCCTATCAGGGCGGACAGCACGTGAAGCTCGTCGAACACCCACCGTCGAATCGCACGTCGAAGTCGGCGCCGAGGGGACCCGGTGAACTGAACACGCCGAAAACTGACCACACAACTGAGGCCGGCGCCCTACGGCACCGGCGCCATGTGCTGCTTCGGGTGTCGACGGCGCTGTTCCTGCTGCTTCCGCCATCCGTAGCGGGTCAGGCCCCGTGGCTTGACCACCGAGAGGATCGTGGTGATCAGCAACACCACCAGGCCGCCGACCGAGTGCGGCAATGTGCCAGGCAACTCGCGGGGATCGGCAGTCGACGGCGCGACCTCGGCCAGGTAACTGATGGTCCGCGTCTCCACCAGCAGGACGACGGTGGCCACGACGGTCAGCAGGAGTTTCACCACGACCCAGTACTGCCGGAACAACCCCCAAGTGGTGCCCAGCGCGTTGGCCACTCCGACCAGCACCGAGGCGAGGGCCAACGGAACGATGACGTACCAGGCGGTTAGCTCCATCGCGAGGTAGGCGCCGCGCACCAGCTGGACATCCTGGCTGGCCACGGCGGCGACATCGAGCGCCAGATAGGCGACGACCGCGCCAAGCCAGCCGACCGACGTCGTGATGTGCGCAGTCAGCACCGCCTTGCGCAGCCGCGGAGACATGGTCATCCAGGGTCACCCTCGGGTGGCATATGGACCTCGGTGACGCTGGCGGTCGGTGGGGCGCCGCCAGGCAGGTGTCGTCCAGGCCCGTGCTTGCCGCCCAGGCCGGTGAGCTTCAAGACGACAAAAAGCAGGACCAGGATGCCGATGATGATCGCCGGCACCTTCACCCAGAGCGGCATGCGCGGGGGTGATGCGCGACCGGGCCGCACGTCGGCGCCCTCGCCGATGCCGGGGTAGCGGGCTGGGTCAGCCATCTCCGTGTCCTCCCGTGCCGATCACGAGCGTTCCCGCCGCGATTTTATCGAGACACCATGTCTCTATCAAATCAGAATGCCATGAAAGTGCCGATACGTATACTGCGGGGGGTGCCGAAGCTGTGGAACGAGACGATCGAGGCGCACCGCCACCAGGTGCGAGAGGCGATCCTGGACTCCACGTGGGCACTGGTGACCGAGCACGGACTGCTGTCGGTGACGATGTCCCAGATCGCGGAGAAGACCGGCATCGGGCGAGCCACGCTGTACAAGTACTTCCCCGACGTCGAAGCGATCCTGCAGGCCTGGCACCAACGCCACGTCGCCGGCCACCTCGATCATCTCACCGAACTCCGCGACCGTGCCGGTGAGCCCGGTGAGCTACTCGAAGCGGTA
>JALZCN010000286.1 GCA_030863045.1 Actinomycetota bacterium
TGCATGGACCAGGTGGCATTGGTAAGACGTCATTGCTGCGGGCGTTTAGCGAAGTCGCCTTCGATGCCGGCGTCGTGCCTGTGTATCTCGACGCGCGCACCATTGAACCGTCGCCCGTCTGGGTTTCTCGCTGGGCTCGCCGCAGGTGGGTATGCCGACCTGCACCGTCGTATCCGCGCCTATATCGTCCGACGAGCCCAGCGGGCGGGTAGCACCGAGCAGCAGCGAGCCGGGACCGACATCCTGTTCTTGCACCGCACCAACCCGGTAGTCAGGCCTTACGTGGACTGGGCCAGCCTGGGTCAGGGCTACGTCGACGTCCTCGGTGCCGGTGACCGCCAGCCAATTCTGGCTATGACCCAGCGTCACGAGGGTCCCGAGTCGGCGGCGCTGGTCGCCTATTGGATGGACCGCCAGCCAGACGCTTTCAAGGTCTTCCGGGCTGCGGGTGAGGAGCCAATCGGATTTGTTGCCCTGCTGGCCCTCGATCGGGCCACCAAGGCGGATTTGGCCATCGATCCTGGCGCCCGGGCGATGTGGGCCTACATCCTGCGGCACGGCCCCCCGGCTGTTGGCGAGGAGGTTATGGCATTCCGGTTCTTCCTGGATCGAGATGCCTACCAGGGAATCTCACCGTCATTCAACCTGTGGGGTGCTTGCTGTATTGCGCACATCATCACAAGTCGCCGGCTCGCCTAGAGCCTCGGGGCGGTTGCCGATCCGGACTCGATCACCCCAATGTTCGCCAACATCGACTATCACCGTGCTGCCGAGGCGGACTTCGATGTCGCAGGTCGCCGTTACGGGGTGTTCGCCCACGATTTCCGGCGGATCCCTGCCCAGGATTGGCTTGAATTGATCGGCCAGCGAGAGATCGGAGAGGCCTGGCGTCCCCGGTCTCTTCCGTGCCCGCTCCGATCCTGGCTCTGTCTCAGCCAAAGTTCGTCGACGCGGTGCGCCAGGCATTGCGTGACCTTCATCGCCCCGATCGTCTGGCGTCCAATCCGCTGCTGCGTTCGCGCATCGCCTGTGACCGCGCTGGTGAGGAGCCGCCGGCTGCTGTCCTGCAGCTGATCCGCGAAGCGGTCGGCGTACTGCGCACAGATCCCCGCGCCGAGAAGCTCTACCGGGCTCTCGACCGCACCTACCTGCGTCCCGCGCGAACGCAGGAGCGGGCCGCCGAGGTGCTCGGCCTGCCGTTCAGTACTTACCGGCGCCACCTAACTCGCGCAGTTGAGCGTGTTGTCAGCTTGCTGTGGGAACGTGAGCTGCACGGCCTTGGCAATACTGCTTATCAGCAGTGAGCAACAACTGAGCATCGATCGGTCTGGAGGGTGAGTAACCCTTCAATGCACGCTCCTTGTGATCAATGAGGAGGTGCTGGATATGGATCAGGTCGGCGACCACGCGATCGTGATCGGAGCGAGCATGGCGGGGCTGCTTGCCGCTCGCGTTCTCAGCGACGCCTACCATCGGGTCACGGTGCTCGAACGCGACGCACTGCCGGCGATCGGCGAGCATCGCAAGGGTGTGCCGCAAGGCCGCCATGTGCACGGTTTGCTTCCCCGCGGTGAGCAAATCTGTGACGAGCTGTTCCCAGGTTAACTCGGCAGCCATCGCGGCTGGAGCCGTAGTCTGCGATTTTTTCGAGACTGCACGTTACTGCCCGTCCGGTCGTTTCCTGGCTCAAACACCCACGGGAGTGCGGGGACTGCAGGCCAGCCGGCCCTTCTTAGAGGGTCACGTGCGGCAGCGGGTGCGTCAGCTACCCAACGTGGAATTCATGGACCGCTGCAAGGTGGTCGGATTGGCCACGAGAGACGACCTACGCCGGGTGACGGGCGTTCGACTCGTGCGCCAAGCCGATGGCAGCACCAAGGAGGCGCTCACCGCTAACCTCGTCGTCGACGCCACCGGGCGAACCAGCCGCACACCGGGCTGGCTGGAGGCGCTGGGCTATCCGCGTCCGGTAGAGCACAAGGTGCTCATCAGAGTTGGTTATGCCAGCTGCCAGCTCCGGTTGCACCCCCCAGCGCTGGGGGGTGACAAGTTCGTCATCATTGGGCCCCGACCCGATCGGCCTGCAGGAATGGCGTTGTTCGCGATCGAAAACGACCGGTGGATCTTGTCACTTTTCGGCTACCGCGACCGCCCTTCGGTCGACGTGGACGGGTTCTGGTCCTTCGCTGCCAAGGTCGCGCCCCCCGACGTATTCGCGGCTATCCGAAACGCCGAGTTGCTCGACCGCATCGTCGCACACCGCATGAACTCCAGCC
>JALZCN010000360.1 GCA_030863045.1 Actinomycetota bacterium
GGCCAGTGCCGCATTGACCAGCGACTCATGCCGAGCCCACTCCTTTCGCTCTGACCCGGTGCCAGCTGTCCACAACGGCTCACGGATGATCCGCGGCCTCCGGCCGCCCCCGCCCAGCGCCCGCACCACACGGTCCAGCGCCGCCAAAGCCCGTACCGGATGCCCGTACCACTGACTGTTCTCGCAGAAGGTCACATGCCGGGCGGCTGGACCCAGCTCGGCCCGCAGCCAGCTGGTATTACGATCCGTGGTCGCGATCCGGATCGGGTCGTCGCAGTCCAGCCCGTCGCGAATGAACGGGACAGTACCCGCCAGGAACTCCTCCTTCGACCTGTACAGCAGAGCCTGGTGTGCCAACAACTCGTCACTGTGGCTCGTGCCGACAGTCTTCAACCCGCCGCCCTTCGTCACCGCCAACTGCCAACTCCCGACGCCTCCGGACCGTCCTACGCCGCCTCGCCGGTATCAATAGCACCTGGACGGCGGCGTTGGCGATGGCGCAAGGGCTCACTTCGGCACCGCCGGTGCGGCAAAAGCAACGACGCTGACCACAAGTAACCCTGGGTCAGCGTCGCTCGTCGAATCCACAATCACGAGGCCTGCTTGGTCTCCCAGAAGATCTTGTCAATCTCGGCGATGTGTTCCAGCAGCTGCTGCCCGGTGGCGGGGTCCATCGACGACTTGGCGCCTCCCTCACCGCCGCCTGCTGCCTTGGTGGCCTTATTGAACAGCTCGTGCAGCTGCGGGTACTTCTCGAAATGCGGCGGCTTGAAGTAGTCGGTCCACAGCACCCAGAGGTGGTGCTTGACGAGGTCGCTGCGTTCTTCCTTGATCTTGATTGCCCGGGTGCGGAACACCGGGTCCTCGTTGGACTGGTACTTCTCCTGGATCGCCTTGACCGATTCGGCTTCAAATCGGGCCTGCCCCGGGTCATAGACACCGCACGGCAGGTCGCAATGCGCGGTGACCACCAGGTGGCGATGGTGCAGAATCCGCGACAGCAGTCGCATCGTTCCTCCCTGACATGTGCGTGCTCCGTTGTGACGCGACCCTACTCGCGTGGGGCATGGCGGTCATCCCGTACGGTGATCACTGGTGGGGCACAAGCTCGTCGGTTGGCGGTGGCGGCTCGCGGTGGTGCGCGGTCCTTCGATGTCCCCGACTCTGTCTGATGGCGACGTGCTGCTGATCAGCGTGCGAGCCAGGCCCCGCCCCGGTTCTGTGGTCCTGGTCCGGTGGGCGCAGCGGCCCGGTCAGTTGTCGGTCAAGCGCGCTGTAGGCCGGCACGGCGGCGGCTGGTGGGTGCTGGGCGACAATCCTGCCGCCTCCACCGACTCCCGCCATCTCGGCACCGCCGACGCGATCGCGGTGGTCCTCGCCCGCCTATGGCCCCGCCCCCGCATCCAGCGGGCTCAGCGGGGTTACTGGCGCCCGAATAACCCCGCTTAGCCCGCTGAATGCGAGTTGTCGGCGCGTAGCTGAGCGTAGCGGGCTTGACAAGCTTGCCAGGTGGGGAGGATGGCGGCTTCAGTGGCGGTGGCAAGGGTGGGGGCCACGCGGTCCTGGTCTGACAGCAATACGTCGAGGTCTTCGGGCCAGGGCAACCGCAGCGCTGGATCCAGCGGGTACACCGTGCGTTGCGTTGTGGGGTTGTACCGGGTGGAGCACAGGTATGCCATGACGGTGTCATCGGTCAGCGCGATGAAGGCGTGACCGATGCCCTCGGGAAGGTACAGCGCGTGGTAGGTCTCGGTGTCCAGCAGCACCGCCTCATGGCAGCCGAACGTCGGCGAGCCCACTCGCACGTCGATCGCGATGTCCAGCAGGGCGCCTCGCGAGCAGTGCACGTACTTGGCCTGGCCGGGTGGCACGTCGGAGAAGTGCACTCCGCGGATCACACCGCGGCGGGAGACGCTGTGGTTGGACTGTGCCACGTGCAGTCGGTGACCGACGACGTCGACGAACGTGGATTCCTGAAACGGTGCCACGAACCGGCCGCGGCTGTCGGGGAAGACCCTCGGAATGAACTCAACCACTCCCAGTACTGCGAGCTCACGGGCTTGCACGAGGTCCTACCCTAGCCAGGGCGCGTGGCGCGAAGCTGATGGTCGCGGCGGCAAAGGCGACTGCGGCCAGCTGATTCGGCGCCATCGGATCAGGCACTACCTGATCTGGTGAACTCTAGATCCGCAGCCGGGGAACTGGCGCACCTCCTGTCACAGGCGGTTGCAGAAGGTGCATAACCAATCGCCGGTTCGCGCGTTGGTCCACTCGACAGGGTTGTGACACGCCGGTGCCAGAGTCGACGCTCCAGTGCGGTTGGCGCGGCGGGAGGGTGGTGCCGTGGCCGACCGGGCTGAGCGGGTCGAGTTCGTGCCCTTATCACTGGATCCTGGCCAGCTCGGTCGGGGTGCATCCGCGCGCCCAGTCGCGGCTTTCCGGGCGGACCGCTCGATCCCGCTGCAGACCGGCTCCCTCCTTGGAGCCCTGCCGATCGCGTTGCCGGATTCGCCGGCGATGGTCTGTGAGCGCGGGATCGTCGTGCAGGCCAACCTGGCGGCGGTTCGGCTCGCCGGTCGATGGCTCCCCGATTCGTTGACCGGGCTTGCGCTGCACCACCTGCTCACCCGCCCAGGGACCGATGCCGAGCTGATCGGACCGGATGGACGAGCGGTACCGGTGCGGGTGACGCGTTGGACCGTACCGGGCACAGACCTGCTGATGGTCTTCCTGGTCGATATCTCCGACCTGTGCTCGGCCGGTCATACATCAGGTAACGGTGAGCTCGTCCAGGAACGCGACCGGTTGCTCGAGTCGCAGCGGATCGCCCGGATCGGCAGCTTCACGTGGGATTGGCCCACCAGCAAGCTGGACTACAGCCCCGCCTTGGCAGAACTGTTCGCTGGGCGCTGCGTCGACGCCGCCGACCCGTTGCGGCACATCCATCCCGAAGATCTGCCAAACCTGTTGCGACGGGTCCACGAAATGGTCTCCGATCCCGACGCGGACACGCTGGAGATGGAATTCCGGGGGCTGCCCGAGCACGGTGAGACCTACTACCTGTGCCGCCTGCGAGCCGAGCGGTCGGCGACCGGCTCGGTCGCGCGCTTGCTGGGCACCGTGCAGGACGTCACGCAGGGGCGCGCGGTGGAACGCGCACTGCGCGCGGAGCAGCATCGGCTGACGCAGGCCCAGCGGGTGGCCCGGATCGGTACCTGGGAATGGGATCCCGGTTCTGACCAGCTGGTCTGGTCGGACGTGATGCAAGACCTTTACGGCGTATCCACTCGGCAGACGAGCTATCAGACTTTCCTCTCCCTGGTACATCACGATGACCGGGAATGGGTGGACGACCTGTGGCGTCAGCTGGTCGTCGACCAGGTGCCGGTTGAATGCGAGCATCGGGTGATGCGGCCGGACGGGGCGGTGCGCACCTTCCGCTGCCACGGCGCGGCCATCACCGACCCGTTCGGAAGTCGCCGGTTCATCGGCACCGTGCAGGACGTCACCGAGCAGCGCGCCACTGAGGCCCGCATGATGCGCTCCAGCCAGCGCTTCGCCGACCTGGTGGCGATCACCCCGGTGGGCATCGGAATCTTCGATGACCGTGAGCGGCTTGTTGACGCCAACGAAGCGCTGTGCAAGCTGTTGGGTTACGACCTGGAAACGCTTCGGGGGATGAGCTCCGAGGCGCTGACCCACCCCGACGAGCGCACCGACCGGCTGCGGACCCTGCGCATCCATCAGGTGGTGGGATCCGAGAGTTATACGGTGCCCCAGCGGATGTTGCTACGGGCCGACGGGGATCCGGTGTACTGCGAGCTGCACGTCTCGGCGTCGGTGCAGGATGACGGCCAGCGCTTCCTGCTGGTGATCTTCACCGACATCACCGAGCGACGCCGGGTAGCCGCGGACCTCACGTACCGGGCGACGCACGACGAGCTCACCGGCCTACCCAACCGAGCTGCAATCAAGGACACCTTGACCGAGCTGCTCGCGTCGGGCGCTCGCGACATCGCGGTGCTGTTCTGCAATATCGACAACTTCAAGCGGGTCAACGATGCGCTAGGCCATGATGCCGGCGACGAGCTGCTGGTCGCCCTGGCGCGGTGGCTGCAGGACGGGTTGCCGGAGGGCTGCACCGCCGGCCGGTTGTCCGGCGACGTCTTTGTGGTGATCTGCTCCGATGTCGCCGCACAAGGCGGTGTCAGTTCGCTCGTCGCCAGAGTCTCGGGGTTGCTGCGCACCGCGATCCCGCTGCGCGGTCAGCTGATCCGGGTCTCGGCGGCCATCGGAGTGGCCGTGCCGGACGCCTCGACCAGCGGTGCGCAGGACCTGCTGCGCTTCGCCGACGCAGCTATGTTCGAGGCCAAACGGACCGGTGCCGGGCACTTCGCGATGGCCAATGCGGCGCTGATCGCCTCAGCTGATCGGCAGGTGGAGCTGGAATGCCAGCTTCGTGAGGCGCTCGCCCGTGACGAACTACAGCTGCATTACCAGCCGGTGGTCAATCCGGACGGCGTGATTCTCTCCGCGGAGGCGCTGATCCGCTGGCCGCACCCAGAGCACGGCATGCTCAGCCCCGATGTGTTCTTGCCGGTCGCCGAGCAGGGCGACTTGATGCGCGAATTGAACCGCTGGGTACTGCGTACCGCGACGCACGAGGCCCGCGACTGGGTGACCCGGGACGGGCGTCCGGTCGCCGTTGCGGTCAACCTGGCCGACCCCGGCGAATCCGACTTCGTCGCCACAGTCGCCAGCGCGGTGATCGAAAGCGCCCTGCCGTGGGACCGCCTGGTGGTGGAGCTGGTGGAGACCACACTGATCGGCCTGCCCAGCGCGACCCGGCAGGCGATGGCCGAGCTGGTCGAGCGCGGGGTGCGCTTCGCAGTGGACGACTTCGGCACGGGTTATTCCTCGCTGGCCCGGCTCAAGGAGCTGCCCGCACACATCCTCAAGCTGGACCGCCGCTTCGTTTCTGGGGTGGACGTCGATCCGTCGGATTTCGCGGTGGTCCGCGCGGTGGTCGACATGTCCCGCGCGATGAACCGCGTATGTGTCGCCGAGGGTGTCGAGACTGCAACTCAGTTCGAGGTGCTGCGGGAGCTCGGGGTGGACGCCTACCAGGGCTGGTTGTTCTCCCGTGCGCTCCCCGGACCCGACTTCCGCGCACTGCTCAACCGCGGACCCCTGTTGCGCTGACACGTCCGGGAGTGGCGGGGAGCGACAGCCCCATCACCAGTCACGGGTTATCCACATGTCACCGCGTCGGGTTACCGTTTGGGGATGATCGAGTTCAGGCGCGTCACCAAGCGGTTCGGCGATGGCACCGTGGCCGTCGAGGCGCTTGATCTTGTCGCCGCCGAAGGGCAGATCACCGTGCTGGTCGGACCGTCCGGCTGCGGTAAGACCACGTCTTTGCGCATGGTCAACCGGATGGTGGAGCCATCGTCAGGCATGATCCTGGTCGGTGGCCACGACATCCGCTCCCGAGCTCCTGCACAGCTGCGCCGGGGCATCGGCTACGTCATCCAGCAGGCTGGGCTGTTCCCGCACCGCACCGTGGTGGACAACATCGCTACGGTGCCCCTGCTGACCGGCGCTACCCGGCGGGCGGCCCGAGCCCGGGCCGCCGAACTGATCGAGCTCGTCGGGTTGCCCGCCGAGCTGGGCCGGCGGTACCCGGCACAGTTGTCCGGCGGCCAGCAGCAACGGGTGGGGGTGGCCCGCGCGCTGGCCGCTGACCCACCGGTGCTGCTGATGGATGAGCCGTTCTCCGCTGTCGATCCGGTGGTCCGGGCTGACCTGCAAGATCAGCTGCAGCGACTGCAAGGCGAGCTGGGCAAGACCATTCTGTTCGTCACCCACGACATCGACGAGGCGGTCAAGCTTGGTGACGTCGTCGCGGTCCTGCGTACCGGTGGCGTGCTGGCCCAGTTCGATGCTCCGCAGCGGCTGCTTGCCGAACCCGCTGACGACTTCGTCGCCGAGTTCGTCGGACGCGACCGCGGCTACCGGGCGTTGTCGTTCCTGTCCGCCGGTGATCTCCCCCTGCACCCGTTGGACACGGTGCGGATCGGCGAGGGCGCAGCCGCGCGGGTTTGGCGGCTGGCCGTGGACGCCGAGGGTCGGCCACTCGGCTGGCGGGCTCCGGAGGACGCCGATGGAGTGCTGCGGGCCGGCGGATCGCTGCACCGACGCGGCGGCCCAATGCGTACCGCGCTGGACTCAGCGCTGTCCTCGCCTTCGGGGTTGGGAGTGGTCGTAGACGGCGACGGTGCCGCGGTGGGTGGAGTGCGCGCCGAAGACGTCGTCGCGCAATGGCGCCGGCAGCGGGGTGGGTGATGCCCCCTGACACCGATTGGCTCGGTGCCGTCGGGCGCTACCTGAGCAGCCCGAGTAACCGGGAGAAGGTGCTTGAGCTGCTCGGTGAGCACCTCGTGCTGGCGCTGGTGCCATTGCTCATCGGGTTGTTGGTGGCGGTACCGCTGGGGTGGGCGGCACAGCGGGTGCGCTGGCTACGCGCCGCGGTGCTCGGGTTGGCCACCGTGGTGTACACCGTGCCGGCACTGGCCCTGTTCGTGATCATGCCCGGCATCCTGGGCACCCGGATTCTCGACGGGGTGAATGTGTTGGTGGCATTGGCGCTGTACACGTCGGCGCTGCTGGTGCGGCCGGTGCTCGACGCGTTGGAGGCGCTACCTGGACCCGTCGTGGCCGCGGCGACTGCCATGGGTTACCAACCGGCCCGGCGATTCGTCGCCGTCGAGCTGCCGATGGCCGTGCCAGTGCTCGCCGCCGGTGTGCGGGTGGCATCGGTGAGCAACATCAGCTTGGTCAGCGTAGGAGCTTTGATCGGGACCGGCGGGCTGGGCCAGCTGTTCACCGAGGGGTTCCAGACCCAATACCTGGCACCGATTGTGATCGGCATCGTGCTGACCCTGCTGTTGGCACTGGCGATGGACCTGCTGCTGGTCGGGTTGCGGCGGGTGGTCACCCCCTGGGCCAGAACGTGATCTTCTCGCAGGTACTGGCCTGGTTGACCGACCCAGCGCACTGGCAGGGCCCGAGCGGGGTCCCGGTGCGGGTCGCCGAGCATCTGTACTACACCGCCGTCGCGGTACTCATCGCCTCGGCGGTCGCGGTGCCGTTGGGGTTGCTGGTGGGGCACACGGCTCGCGGTGGGGTGGTGCTGGTGGGGCTGGCCAATGCGATGCGGGCACTGCCCACGCTGGGTCTGCTGACCTTCCTGTTCCTGGTGCTGCGCTCGCAAGAGGTTTCCGCGCTGGTTGCGCTGGTCGTGCTGGCCGTCCCGCCGGTGCTGGCCGGTAGCTACGCCGGGGTACGCAGTGTCGAGGCCGGGGTCGTCGACGCCGCGCGTGGGATGGGCATGACGTCGGCGCAGCGGCTGTGGCAAGTGGAGCTACCGGGAGCGCTCGGGCTGATGCTCGGCGGCGTGCGCAGCGCTGTGCTGCAGGTGGTCGCCACCGCCACCGTGGCAGCGTATGTGGGGCTGGGTGGTCTGGGTCGCCTGCTGCTCGACGGCCTGAGTTCGGGACCGGGGGGCTACTCGCAGATGGCGGCCGGTGCGCTGTTGATCGCGGGGCTGGCGGTGGCGCTGGACCTCGTGCTCGCTGGGGCGACCCGGCTCGTGGTGCCCACGGGTTACCGGCTGAGCCGGCAATCAAGCGGATCGGAGGAGAAGCGATGACACGAATCGCGGCATTGATCACGGCCGTCCTGGTGGCGACCACCGTCGCGGCGTGTGGGTCAGGCGACCCGCTCGCCGGGGGCGCTGGTGAGGGTGCCGGTGTGGCCACCGTCGTGGTTGGCTCGGCGAACTTCGCCGAGAGCGAGTTGCTCATGGAGATCTACGCCGCGGCCCTGCGCAAGGCCGGCATCGAGGTGCAGACTCGCCCCCGGTTGGGCACCCGGGAGATCACCAACGTCGCCGTGGCGGACGGGTCGATCACCGTGATGCCCGAGTACTCCGGCAATCTATTGGCGTCGGTCGACCCGCAAGCGACCGCAACGACCGCAGACGAGGTGTACGCCGCACTGCAGCGAGCCCTGCCGCCGGGGCTGCAGGTGCTCAAGCAATCCGAGGCGGAAGATTCCGACGTGCTGGTCGTCACCCAGCAGACCGCTTCGACTCTGGGCCTGACCAGCATGGAACAGCTCGCCCCACACTGTGCCCAGCTCACCTTGGGAGCCGCCGGGGAATGGCCACGGCGCTGGAAGGACAAGATCGCTCAGTTGTACGGCTGTACGTTCCGCGAGATCATCAGCACCGACGCCGCTGGCCCGGTGACGTTGGAGGCGCTGCGCAGCGGGCAGGCGCAGGTGGTGAACTTGTTCACCACGTCACCCGACATCGCCGCCAACGGGTGGATCGAGTTGGCCGACCCGAAGCAGATGTACCCGGCTCAGCACATCGTTCCGCTCGTGCGTGCCGGAGCGCTGAACCAAACGGGCATCGATGCGCTGAACACCGTCTCAGCCGCGCTGACCACGGCGAGACTCACCGAGCTCAACCGGCGGATCGCCCAGGACCGGGCGGTTCCGGCCGACCTTGCTGAGGATTTCGTCTCATGAGTGTTCGCTGGCGCGGCCAGCCATTGTCGCGCCAAGCACGCCGAGACCGGCCAGCACCGTGAGCAGCACCGGCAGCGCAAGCGTCGGCGTGCCCAGTAGTGCCAGCAGCGCTCCGCCGGCGCCAATCAGGATCGCGGTGCTGAGCTGATCGGACATCTGAGCCGCTGACGAGTTGAACCCTAGATCGTCGGCACCGGACTGCTGCAGCAGTAGGAAGGCCACCGAAGAGAAGCCCAACCCCATGCCGATCCCGGCGATACCCCACAGCGGCAAGGCCAACCACGGCGTACCCCAGGCGGGTGCGACCAGCAGCAGCCCCATCGTGCCAGCCGTGAGCAGGCCGAACCCGATCCGCAACAGCTCGTGGCGGGCCAGATCCGGGTGGCGGCCTTGCCATGCGGATGCCGCAGACCAGCCCAGCGAGCCGACCACCAGCGGAATCCCGGCGGCGGCCAGCGTCCAGTGGTGAGCGCTGGTCAACATCAGCGGTAGGTAAGAGTTGGCGCTGAAGAACACCCCGGCGAGCAGTCCTCGGGCGGCCACCACGGTCGGCACTCCACGGCGTGCCCGAAACACCCCGACGGGCAGCAACCGGCGCATCGCCGCCACCAGCAGCACCAGCGCCGCCCCGACCACCGCGGCAGCCAAGGTGCTAGTGAGCTGGGAGGCCCAGCTCAGCGCGGAGACCGCCACCGCGGCACACAGGGCGGCGAGCACCAGTCCGTGCCGGCGGGGTGTGGAGGTCCGATCAGGATCCGGCTCGTCGAGCCGGCGCACCGCAGGCACCACCAGCCCGACCGCGAGTGCCACCACCGGTATCAGACCGAGGAACACCCAGTGCCAGGACAGCCGTTCGGTGACCATCCCAGCGACAGGTGGCCCGATCAGCGAGGGCAGCACCCACGCCGAGGACAGCAGCCCGAAGACGGCGGGACGGGCCCGCTTCGGGTAGACCACCGCGATGAGCACGTAGACCGCGACCGTCAGAATGCCGGCGCCCAATCCCTGCAGCACCCGTCCCACCAGGAGCTGCGGCATGCCAGCCGCGGTGCCGGCCACCAGCAGACCTGTCCCGAACAGCACCGGTGCTACCA
>JALZCN010000366.1 GCA_030863045.1 Actinomycetota bacterium
GAGCAGGACCAACCCGCCGGCGGCACCGTCGGAGTCGACGAGACCGGCTTGAGCACCGCGAGTGTGCCGGCTGGTGCTTCGGCGCAGGCGGCTGAGCTTGAGGCCTTGCAGGCTCAGCTGGACGAGCGAACCGGTGACCTGCAGCGGATCTCCGCCGAGTACAGCAATTACCGCCGCCGGGTGGACCGTGACCGCCAGCTCGTGATCGCTGTCGCCAAGGCGCAGGTCGTCGGGCAGCTGCTCACCGTGCTCGACGACATCGAGCGCGCGCAGCAACACGGTGACCTGTCCGGGGCGTTCAAGGCCGTCGCAGAGAAGCTGGTGGCTGCGCTCCAGGGGCAGGGGCTGGAGCCCTTCGGAGCCATCGGAGAAGGTTTCGACCCGGTGGTGCACGAGGCCGTCCAGCACAACACCGGCCCGGACGTCGATAAGCCGACCGTCACCGCGGTGCTGCGCCGCGGCTACCGCCTGGGCGACCGGGTGCTGCGCCCGGCGATGGTGGCGGTCACCGACGCCGAAGGTGGGACCGGGTCAATTGGTGGGCCGCCTGGTGGTACGGAACCGCTGGAGGAACCGTTGGAACATCCGTTGCCAGATCCGTTGGGAGACACAGCGTCGTTTGGTGACCCGGAACAGCTGCGGGACAATTGATGCGAGAGGAGGGGCCCGGTGAGCGCCCGGGAGTGGATTGAAAAAGACTTCTACGCAGAGCTGGGCGTTTCCTCTACCGCGTCTGCTGACGAGATTAAACGCGCGTACCGCAAGCTGGCCCGGGAGTTGCACCCGGACGCCAATCCCGGTGACTCCCGGGCCGAGGCGCGCTTCAAGTCGGTGTCCGAGGCCTACGGCGTGCTCTCGGACCCGGACAAGCGCAAGGAGTACGACGAGGCACGTAGCCTGTTCAACGGCGGTTTCCGGACTGGCGGGGGCTTCGGTGGTACCGGTGGGTTCGACCTCGGTGACCTGTTCGGAACGACGACCGGTCGCCCCGGTGACATGGGAGGTCTCGGCGACCTGCTCGGCGGGTTGTTCGCCAACCGTGGCGCCGGCAACGCCGGGTATGGCAACGCGGGGACCAGCCGCCCGCGGCGTGGCACCGACGTCGAGACCGAGGTGCGGATCGACTTCGCCGAGGCGGTCCGCGGTGCCACCGTGCCGATTCGGCTGGCCAGCCCGGCCAACTGCGGCAGTTGTGGCGGCACCGGGGCACGCCCCGGCACCATTCCGCGGGACTGCCCGGTGTGCAGCGGCACCGGATTGGTCACCCGTAGCCAGGGCGCGTTCGCCTTCTCCGAGCCGTGCCGGGACTGCCGGGGCACCGGCCGGATCATCGACGACCCGTGTACCGAATGCGGCGGTCGCGGGGTGTCCAACCGGTTCCGCTCGCTGACCATGCGGATCCCCGCCGGGGTGGCTGATGGTCAGCGGATCAGGCTGGCCGGTCAGGGCGATCCGGGCATGCGTGGTGCGCCGGCCGGTGATCTGTACGTGCTGGTGCACGTCACGCCGCACCCGGTGTTCGGGCGCTCCGGTGACGACCTCACCGTGACGGTGCCCGTGTCGTTCCCTGAGCTGGTCATGGGCACGAAGCTGACCGTGCCCACCCTGGATGGCACGGTGTCGCTCAAGGTGCCTGCGGGCACCGCCAGCGGTCGTACTCTGCGGGTCCGCGGCAAGGGCATCGCCGGGCGTAACGGGCAGACCGGCGATCTCCTGGTGACCTTGCAGGTGCACGTCCCCACCAAGCTGGATCGGGAGGCCAAGGACGCGCTGGCGGCCTACGCTCAGGCCACGGCCGGTGAGGACCCGCGGGCCGAACTGTTCACCCGTGTGGAACGTTCGGGGGAGGCACGATGATCCCCTCTCCGCCTCCGGGTGCAGACTATGACACCCCGGTCTTCGTGATCTCCGTTGCTGCCCAGCTGGCCGGGCTGCATGCGCAGACCCTGCGCAGTTACGACCGGTTGGGACTGGTCCGTCCCGGCCGTAGTCCCGGGGGTGGGCGGCGCTACTCGGCTCGTGACATCGCACTGCTGCAGGAGGTGCAGCGGCTATCCCAGGACCATGGGGTCAACCTGGCCGGGATCAAGCGGATCATCGACCTGGAGAACCAGGTGGCGGCGCTTCAATCCCGGCTGACCGAGCTGGCTGACGAGCTCGAACAGGCGCGCGCTGAGCTGGCACGCGCTCACGCCGTCGCCGAGCAAGCCGCGGCGGCGGTGCACGCCTCCTACCGCCGTGATCTGGTCCCGGTCCGCTCCGACGAAGCCGCCCTGGTCATCTGGCGCCCCCGTAGGTAGCTCTTCAAGTACCGTCAACCCGGGCTGGGACCGCT
>JALZCN010000379.1 GCA_030863045.1 Actinomycetota bacterium
GCCCTACTGAACCCGATCGGCCTCCATGTCGGCCGCCATGCCCAGCACCACTGGATGCGCTGCAGGGCGCATTGGCAGCGGAGCATGCGGCGATCTGGGCATACGGTCTGGCGGGCGCCTTCATGCCGGACGCGTTGAACGACCGGCTCGACGATGCCACGATCGCGCATCAGGCCTGGCGCGACGCCACTGAGCGGATGCTGATCGAGGCCGGCGCGCAGCCCGTACCGGCCGAGCCCGGCTACCTGACCCCCGAACCGGTCACCGACGCCTCCTCGGCCATGCGGCTGGCGATCACTGCGGAGACCGACGCAACCGCGGCGTGGCGCGCGGTGGTCGAACGCAGTCCGGCCGATCCGGACCTGCGTGCGGCGGCATTGGACGCGCTCACCGAAGCGGCCGTTCGGGCGGCCCGCTGGCGGGCTACCGCGGGTGCGACCCCGCTGACGGTGCCATTCCCCGGGCTGCCCTAGCCCGCGGCCACAGTCGCCGAACGCGGTCGGGTGGCCCGCGATTACCGTACGGCCGTGCACACCGAGCAGATTCGCATCCAGACCGGGGGCCGGGAGCAGGTTCACGACATCACCAAGCATTGCCACGCCTTCCTCGACCGGGTGCAGGCGAGTGATGGTCTGCTGCACGTATGGGTGCCGCATGCGACGGCCGGCCTTGCGGTGATCGAGACCGGGGCGGGCAGCGACACCGATCTGCTCGCCGCGTTGCGTGAGCTGCTGCCCGCCGACGACCGGTGGCGCCACCGGCACGGCTCCCCCGGACACGGCAGGGATCACCTGCTCCCCGCGCTGGTGCCGCCCTACGCCAGCGTCCCGGTGCTCGGCGGACAACTCGCGCTGGGCACCTGGCAGTCGATCTGCCTGGTCGATACCAACATCGACAATCCGGTCCGCACCGTCCGGTTGAGCTTCCTGCCCGGCTGACGCCTACTTGCTACACAGCTCCTGCAAGTGCGCGACGACACCGTCCGCTGGTACCTCGGTGCGTTCCCCGGTGGCCCGGTCCTTGACCTCCACGACCCCCGATGACAGGCCGCGCCCCACCACCAGGATGGTCGGCACCCCGATCAGCTCGGCGTCGGCGAATTTCACGCCGGGAGTGGCCGTGCGGTCATCGAGGATCACCCGCAGGCCGGACGCATCCAGCTCTGCGGCCAGCCGCTCGGCGGTGGCACCGACCGCGCTGTCCTTGCCGGCGATCACGACGTGCACGTCGGCGGGGGCGACCTCGCGTGGCCAGATCAGCCCATGCGTGTCGTGACTTTGCTCGGCGATGACGCCGACCAGCCGAGAAACCCCGATCCCGTAGCTGCCCATGGTGATCCGAATCGGCTTGCCGTCGGCTCCCAGCGCGTCCAACGCGAACGCGTCGGTGTACTTGCGCCCGAGCTGGAAGATGTGCCCGATCTCGATACCTCGGGCTGTGACCAGGGTGCCCGCTCCGTCAGGTGACGGGTCGCCGGCGCGTACCTCGGCGGCCTCGATAGTGCCGTCAGAGCTGAAGTCGCGTCCGTACACCAGGTCGACGACGTGGTGGTCAGGACGGTCGGCGCCGGTAGCCCACACGGAACCCCGAACCACCCGGGGATCGACGAGGTAGCGCACCCCGTTCGCGACGAGCGCGCCTGGCCCGATGTAGCCCTTGGCCAGGAAAGGATGCGCCGCGAAGTCCGCATCGTCGAGCAGCGCAACCTCGGCTGGGGCCAACGAGGCCTGTAGTCGCTTCATGTCGATCTCACGGTCACCGGGAACACCGACGCCGAGCAGGTCCCAGTCCTGGGCGCCGGGTTGCCGGGTTTTGACCATGACGTTCTTCAGGGTGTCC
The DNA here is from genome assembly GCA_030863045.1 of Actinomycetota bacterium. Taxonomy (GTDB): domain Bacteria; phylum Actinomycetota; class Actinomycetes; order Mycobacteriales; family Pseudonocardiaceae. The sequence goes on from JALZCN010000379.1 coordinate 1,840, forward strand.
GAGGCGCTGAAAGTCCGGCCTAGACCGGCGTCGTTGAGGTGGTCGACGAGCGTGTCGATGGTCGGCGTGTCCGGGGTATGCAGGACTTGGGCCGGCGGCAGGCCGTCGATGGGCAGCTCCGGTGGTGCCGGGGTGACCACCGCTTCAACGTTGGCCGCATACCCGGACTCGGTGCTGCGCACGAAGGTGTCCTCGCCGGTCTCAGCTTCCGCGAGGAACTCCTCGCTGACCGAGC
>JALZCN010000387.1 GCA_030863045.1 Actinomycetota bacterium
CTCATTAGCCATGAGGGAGTGGACGCGGCCCGCATTGGTATCTGCGGAGCAAGCTACGGCGCTTATCTGTCCGCCTTCATGCTGCCCCGACGCCAGGTTCGCCGACTGTTGCTGCGCGCTCCGGCGCTTTACGACGATGAGCTGTTCAATGTCCCGTTGGCTTACCCACGCCGACCACGGGCCGACGCTGCCGCTCCCCAGCTCATCCGAGCTTTGCATGACTTCCGCGGAGAAATACTGGTGCTGGAGTCCGGGGCAGACCAGACGATACCGCACGGCGCGATCGAATGGTACCTGCAAAACTGCCGGAGTGCGCGGCACCAGGTCATTGAGGGTGCTTCTCACGCTTTGACGGCCGAGAAATGGCGCCAGGCGTTCCTCGCCGAGATAGTAAGTTTCTTCCACGAACTGTAAGCACAAATGGGTACGCAGCGTCCACTGTCCGAAGTTGGCCCCTGGGAGAACAAGCGGTCTAGCCGAGCGGACTCCCGGGCCCGCAGTGTCGCGGTGTACAGGCTTGTCGTTGCCACCTGATCCACCTAGCCTCGCTGGCGATGCCCCCGGCGAGCTTGTCTACGAAAGTCCGGATCGCCGACCGGCCCTCAATGGACTACCAGTAAACCTCTTCGACCGTCGACTGCGCTTCGGGTCGCCTGGCACGCTTCCGGAATGGAGCGCATCGAAGCGGACTTGCTGATCCCCGGCCGTGGGCAGCCGGTCCCCGACGGGGCCGTCGTCTTCGACGGTGGCGTGATTTCATACGCTGGCCGCAGTACGCAGGCGCCTCTCACCCCACAGGCCACCGTCATACGCGCGCCGGTCGTCATGCCCGGGATGTGGGACTGTCATGGTCACTTCCTCGGAGTCCGCTCTCTTGACCTGTCGCGTCTTGCAGTGGAACCGATAGCGGTGCGTGCAGCGCGGTGCGCCGGCGATCTACGCGCTGCCCTCGACGCGGGCATCACATCCGTCCGTGAGCCGGGCGGGCTTGGTGTCGACTTGCAACGAGTCGTGGACGAAGGCCTCCTTGACGGTCCGTCGATCTACGGTGCCGGGGCCATCCTCAGTACCACCGGCGGTCACGGCGACGTGCACGGCCTACCCCTGCAGGCCGTGCACGAGTTCTCTCAGCGCGGAGGCGAGCTGCGGCTGTGCGACGGGGTGGATGAGTGCATCCGCGCAACGCGCGAGCAACTACGGCGCAACGCCAAACTCATCAAGGTCTGCGCTTCGGGCGGTGTGATCTCCGAGGTCGACCATCCGATCCACCAGCAGTTCACGGTCGCCGAGCTTCGAGCGATCGTCGAGGTCGCGGCCATGGCCGAGCGGGCGGTCGCCGCGCACTGCCACGGAAAGCCCGGCATCATGGCCGCGATCGAGGCGGGCGTCTGCACGATCGAGCACGGGACTTACCTCGACGCCGAGGCCTGCGACGCGATGCGGGAGACCGAAACCATCCTCGTCACCACCCGCACCGTGATCTCCCAGCTGGCAAACGTCGACATCTTACCGCCGTACGCGCGCCGGAAGATGGCCGAAATCCGAGAGCAACACGCCAAGGCAATTGCGTTGGCGCACGAACACGGGGTGACGCTGGCGATGGGCACCGACGTGGCCCTGTCCGGCGTCGAAATCCCGAACTCATGGGGCCGGAACGGATGCGAGCTGCCGCTGCTGGTGGAGGTGGGGCTATCACCTCTTGAAGCGATCGAGGCCGCCACGGCGAACGCACCGCTGACCCTCGGCGCGCAGGCACCGCGGAGCGGATTACTGGCCGAAGGGCATGAGGCCGACGTACTCACACTCGACGCCGACCCGCTGGCCGACATTCACGTACTCGCTGAACCGGACCACATCGTCGGAGTCTGGAAGGCAGGTCGGCGCGTCAAACCGACCCGGTGATGATCCACCGGATGGGCTGCGACCAGACCGACGACAACCAATGAGTTCACGGCCACGCACCGCTGGCGAACTGATGAATGCTTTCGAGGTCACGCTCTTAGGAACGCCAGTAGATCAGCGTTGATAGTCTCCGCTTGTGTGGTGGGCATGCCGTGCGGGAAGCCTCCGTAGGTCTTCAATGTCGCGTTCTGCAAAAGCTTCGCCGATAAGGGGGCGGAGTTCGCGTAGGGCACGATCTGGTCATCGTCGCCGTGCATCACCAGGACCGGCACGGTGATCTTCTTCAGGTCTTCGGTGAAATCGGTTTGGGAGAAGGCGACGACGCCGTCGTAGTGCGCCTTCGCGCCGCCCGTCATGCCTTGGCGCCACCAGTTTTGGATGAGGGCTTCCGA
>JALZCN010000398.1 GCA_030863045.1 Actinomycetota bacterium
CGGCGTGCCCGCTGGCTTCACCAGCGATCCGACGTCCACCGCGAACGTTCTGGTCACAACAATGGCCTCGGTGAAGTGGCTTCCCGTCATCACACGTGAGGTCAACCCGACCGTGCCCGTCCTATGATCTTCAGATAAACCCGCTCGTCACCACGGCACGGTTTGCCACGGCACCCGCGTACGGTCAGCGGCAGAAGTGGACTTGCACCCGGCGGTTCACCCTGGCATGACTATGCCACCGGCTTCACCTGTGATCGAAGCCCGGGTCTGCGCACCCGTGGTGAGCTGTGCGCATCGCCGGCGGCGTGGGTGTCCTCAATTCGAAGATCAGCTGCCCCGGTTGTGCCCGGCGAAGGCCAGTTGAACAGTGCCGTTCGGATCAGCCCGACGCGCAGGGCTGATGCAGGAGCAGGAGCGCGCGCCAAACCACAGATGCCTCACTCCTAGCCCGACCGACGTTGTGTCGCCACAGTGCTTGACGCACCCGCCGGTCCTGGTGCACCCTCAACGTATTCAACAAACGCTGAAAAGAGATGAGCGAAGTGACCGAGATGACCGGGCGCACGGGCTGCGTGGTCGTCGGAGGCGGCCCGGCCGGCATGGTGGCAGGGCTGCTGCTGGCCAGGGCCGGGATCGAGGTGACGGTGCTGGAGAAGCACCCCGACTTCCTGCGGGACTTCCGCGGCGACACGGTGCACCCGTCGACACTGACCCTGCTCGACGAACTGGGGCTGGGCGAGAAGTTCGACGCCGTGCCGCACAGCGAGCTCACCGCGGTTGGATTCCCCACCGACGACGGCGACATGATGACGCTGGCCGACATGACCCGGCTGAAGGTGCCGCACCCCTACATCGCGATGGTGCCGCAGTGGGACTTCCTTGATCTGCTCGCCGACAGTGCCGCCAAGGAAAAGACGTTCACGCTACGGATGCAGACCGAGATGACCGGTTTGATCCGCGAAGGCGGCCGGGTCGCCGGGATCTGCTACAAGACGGCCGAAGGCACCGAAGGCGAGCTCCGCGCGGATCTGGTCATCGCCGCCGACGGCCGCTGGTCGCTCGCCCGCCGCGAGGCGGGCCTAAAGCCCAAGGAGTACGACTGCCCGTTCGACGTCTGGTGGTTCCGCCTTTCGCGCCACGACGACGAAGGCGAAGGCATGCTCATTCCACGGATGCGCAAGCGCCGGTTAGCCGTGCCACTGCCGCGCACCGGCTACTTCCAGATCGCCTACCTCGCGCCCAAGGGCGCTGACTTGCGCAAGGAAGGCATCGAGGCGTTCCGTGCCAACGTGACCGAGGTCTGTCCCGAGTTCGCCGACCGGGTGCACGAGCTGGAGACGATGGACGACGTCAAGTTCCTCGACGTGCGGCTGAACCTGCTGCGCGAGTGGCACATCGACGGCCTGCTGTGCATCGGTGACGCGGCGCACGCCATGTCGCCGATCGGCGGGGTGGGCATCAACCTGGCCGTCCAGGATGCCGTCGCCGCAGCGACGCTGCTGGCTGAGCCGCTTCGCCGTGGCCGGCCGACCCTGGCCGACTTGACGAAGATCCGGTCGCGCCGGCTGCTGCCCACGATGCTGGTGCAGGGTCTGCAGCGGATACTGCATCGGGTTGTGATGCGCCCGGTGATGGCGGGCAAGCGCAATAGCCCGCCCGCAGTGATGATCAAGCTGTTTGTACGGTTCCCCTGGCTGTCGTACATCCCGGCCCGGTTGCTCGGCCTCGGCTTCCGACCCGAGCACGCCCCGGCCTTCGCGCGCCGCGCGATGGAGCGGGTCGAGTCCTAGAAACCACCGGCAGGTGCGGCCCCAGCTGGACCGCTGCCAGCTTGATGCCCGCCGCGACAGCAAGAAATGAGTCTCAGGCTCGTGCGGACTCGAAGAACAGCGCCACTGTGAGAGCGCCCGGATCGAGCACGCCTACGGCTACGTCACCCAGGTAGCTGGCGCGTCCCCGCCGGGCACGCAACTTCTGGGTGCTGGCCGCACCGGTGCGGGCGGCTCTGGCCGCGGCCGCGAGGTCGGCATCGAGGTCCTGGCCGGTCATGGCCTCGGCGGCCGGGAGCATGGCATCGACCATCGTCTTGTCGCCGACCTGCGCCTGGCCCAACCGCTGCACGGCCGCCACACCCGCAGCCACCCCGGCGGCCAGGGCTCCAGCGTCGGCGCTGTGGGACGTTGCCTTGGACAGCTCGCGAAACCACATCCCCAACAGCGGCCCGGACGTGCCCCCCGTGTCCAAAAAGCCCTCGCTCACCCGGGCGAACACGGCGCTCGCCGAGTCGCTCGGGCCCTCGGACATCCGGCGGCTAGCCTGGCGCAATGCCGAGGCCAGGTTGGTGCCGAAGTCGCCGTCACCCGCACGACGGTCCAGTTCAGCCAGCACGTCTCGCTGTCGGTGGAAGACGTCGATGAACCGCTGCATCCACTCGCGCGCCTCCGGCCCGGTCAGCTCCATGCTCATCGTTCTCACCACACCAGCGCGGGGGTGCACACGGGGGCGTCCCACAACCGTAGTAGTTCGTCGTCGGCGCGGGTCAACGTCAGTGACACCCCGGCCATGTCCAGCGAGGTCAGGTATGTCCCCACCAGCGAGCGGGTGACCTCTACCCCGAACTCGCCCAGCGCCCGGTGCACCTCGCGGAAGCACACCGAGAGCTCCAGCGGGTGTGTGGCCCCCATGCCATTGACGAACACGAGCACGCCATCGCCACGGCGCAACTTCAGGTCGGCCACCAGCGGATCAACCAACTGGCGCATCAACTCACTAGCGGTGCCAAACGCTGCTCTAGTGGCCGCGCGTTCGCCGTGTATACCGACGCCCAGCTCCACCTCGTCATCGGGCAGCTCGAAGCTCGGAACCACCGAGCCAGGGTGGGTCGCACCGGACAGCGCAACCGCCATGGACCGCGACCTCGCGACCGTGTGACGGCCCAACAGCGCAAGCTCTTCCAGCATCGCCCCCGCTTCAGCGGCCGCGCCACACACCTTCTCCACGACCAGCGTCGCTCCTGTGCCACGCCGCCCCGGACCGTCCTCGTTACCGGTGTCAGTGGCCAGGTCATCATCGACGAGCACCCGCTCGACCCGGGTGCCCTCCTCGGCGCTGATCTCCCCAGC
>JALZCN010000399.1 GCA_030863045.1 Actinomycetota bacterium
GCGTCGTCCAGCGCCTGCGGGGCACCGAGCTGCTCGGACGGCGCTACACCCCGCCGTTCGCCTTCTTCGCCGGCCGCGAGCGCGCCCACCAGGTGCTCGCCGCGGACTACGTCACCACCGACGAGGGCACCGGTCTGGTGCACCTCGCGCCGGCGTTCGGTGAGGAGGACAAGGCCGTCACCGACGCCGCGGGCATCGAGGTCGTGGTTCCAGTGGACTCAGCCGGGCAGTTCACCGCTGAGGTGCCCCCATATGCCGGGATGCACGTTTTTGACGCCAACCGGCCGATCATCCGCGACCTGCGCGACGGCGCGCCCCACGTGGGAGCAGTGCTGCTGCGTCACGAGACTTACGAGCATCCTTACCCGCATTGCTGGCGCTGCAACAACCCGCTGATCCAGCGCGCGGTGTCCTCGTGGTTCGTTGCCGTGACGCAGTTCCGGGACCGGATGGTGGCGCTCAACAAGGAGATCACCTGGGTGCCCGAACATGTCGGGGACGGGCAGTTCGGTACCTGGTTGGAGAGCGCCCGGGACTGGGGCATTTCCCGCAACCGGTACTGGGGTTCGCCGTTGCCTGTCTGGATCTCCGACGACCCGGCCTACCCTCGGGTGGACGTGTACGGCTCGCTCGACGAGCTGGAACGTGACTTCGGGGTCCGGCCTACCGACCTGCACCGCCCGTTCGTCGACCAGCTGACCCGGCCCAACCCCGACGACCCCACCGGACGCTCCACCATGCGCCGGATACCCGAGGTGCTGGACTGCTGGTTCGAATCCGGCTCGATGCCCTTCGCGCAGGTGCACTACCCCTTCGACAACGCCGACTGGTTCGAGCACCACTACCCAGGTGATTTCATCGTCGAGTACATCGGGCAGACCCGCGGCTGGTTCTACACGCTGCACGTGCTGGCCACCGCGCTGTTCGACCGGCCGGCGTTTCGCACGTGCCTGGCGCACGGCATCGTGCTGGGCGACGACGGCCTGAAGATGTCCAAGTCCAAGGGCAACTACCCGGAGGTCACCGAGGTGTTCGACCGGGACGGTTCGGACGCGATGCGCTGGTTCCTGATGGCCTCACCGATCCTGCGGGGCGGGAACCTGGTGGTCACCGAGCAGGGCATCCGGGAGGCCGTCCGCCAGGCGCTGCTGCCGCTGTGGAACTCGTGGTACTTCCTATCGCTGTACGCCAACGCCGCGGGTGTCGAAGGCCAGTGGCGAACGGACAGCCCGGCCCTGTTGGACAGGTATGTGCTGGCCAAGTTGCGGGAGCTGGTCGTCGACGTCACGGCGCTGATGGACCGCTACGACATCGCAGGAGCCTGCGCCGGTGTGCGTGAGTTCTGTGACGTGCTCACCAACTGGCACGTGCGCCGGTCCCGGGACCGTTTCTGGGCCGGCGAGCAGGACGCAATCAACACCCTGCACACCGTTCTCGAGGTGACCTGCCGAGTCGCTGCACCGCTGCTGCCGCTGACCACCGAAACGATCTGGCGGGGACTGACCGCGGGCCGCTCAGTGCACCTGGTTGATTGGCCCGATCCGGCTGAGCTACCCGCTGACAGCGAGTTGGTGGCGGCGATGGACCGGGTACGCCAGGTGGTGTCCGCCGCTTTATCGCTACGCAAGGCGCGTGGACTGCGGGTCCGCCAGCCACTGGCCACCCTCACCGTGGCGGCGCCTGACGCGGGCGTGCTGGCGCCCCTGAGCCACCTCATCCGCGACGAGGTCAACGTCAAGACCGTCACGTTCACTCAGGACGTTGCCGCGCACGGCCGCTTTGAGCTCACCGTCAACGCTCGGGCCTGCGGGCCCCGGCTGGGCGGCGACACCCAGAAGGTGATCCGGGCGGTCAAGGCGGGGGAGTGGGTACGGGGGCCCGACGGGGTCGTGACCGCTGCTGGGATCCCGCTGCTGGACGGGGAGTACACCGAGCGGCTGGTCGCCGCGGACCCCGCTGAGACCGCCGCGCTGCCGGCCGGGTCAGGGCTCGTCGTGCTTGACACCGCCGTCACTGCGGAGCTGGCCGCCGAGGGCATCGCTCGGGACCTGGTAC
>JALZCN010000408.1 GCA_030863045.1 Actinomycetota bacterium
CCGGAAGAGTCTGCAGCAACTCCACGGAACGCATGATCAGATCGTCGAAGTCCAACGCATTCGAGTCGGCAAGCCGCCGCTGGTAAGCGGCGTAGACCTCTGCCACCCGGCGCTCCAGGTCGTTGCACGCCGCACTTGCCGCCGCGTGATGATCGGCCAGGTCGTTCTTCAGGTTGGAGATCTTCGTCGCCAGGGTGCGCGCGGGGTAGCGCTTCGGATCCAGATCCAGGTCGCGAGCCACCATCCCGATCAAGCGACGAATGTCGTCGGCGTCATAAATGGAGAAGTTCGACGTCAGACCGGTTAAATGGGCAGCTTCGCGGCGCAGGATCCGCACGCACATCGAGTGGAACGTCGACACCCACATCACCGCGGCGCGCCGGCCGACCAGCGCGGTGACCCGCTGCCTCATCTCGGCGGCGGCCTTGTTCGTGAAGGTGATCGCCAGTACCTGCCCGGGCGTGACGCCGCGCTGGGCGAGCAGGTGCGCGATCCGGTGAGCAAGCACTCGGGTCTTGCCGGATCCGGCTCCCGCGACGATGAGCAGCGGAGCGCCGGCGTGTTCCACTGCCGCACGCTGCTGCGGGTTGAGCCCGGCGAGCAAGTCCTGTGCTGGGGAGTTGACAACGGAGCCACTCATCGTGGCGACCACGGTACCGGGAGGCACCGTCCGGCTGAGAGTCCACTGAGGTGGCGATCTATGCCGCTAGCGGACCCTCTTGCCAGGGGGCACAGTGGGACAGAGAAGCCCCACGGAGACCGCAGGAGGATGCCGTGGATCCCGTCAGCTGGCTCGAACACGTAGCCAAGGCTTCTCCCGAACTCCTCCTGCTCGTGGTCATCCTCATGATGTTCATAGACAGCTTGGCCCTGATCGGGGCAGTACTGCCAGGCGATCTCATGGTGCTGGTCCCGGCCGCCGCGATCGGCTTGGGCGGTGCACCGACCGTGGTAGCGGGCGCGGTCATCGGCACCGTACTCGGCTACCTGGTCAGCTACGCCGTAGGCCGGATCAGCGGTCCCGCCATCCGGCACAGCTGGCTGGGTAGGCGTGTTGGATCCGATCGGTGGATGCAGGCGGAACGGCTGCTGCGCGGACCAGCTGGCCGCACCCTTGCCCTGGTCCAGTTTATGCCGGTACTCAACTACCTGGTCCCGCTGCTGGCAGGCACCCTGAGGGTGCCGCTCAGGCGCTTCCTCCTGTTCATCACGGCTGGCTCGCTGATCTACGCCAGCTTCTACACGTTGCTCGGCGTGCTGGCCGGCGGGACCGGCCAGCAACTTGGCGATTCCATCGGCCGGCTGGTGGCGCTACTGACGGTGTCGGTGGTGGTGGCGGTCCTGAGCTTCACCATGCTGGCTGCCGCAGTGCGCCGGATGGTTGACGAGCAGGATTCCGGCCCCGGCAAGCCGGTGGACGACGGGCCACGTGACGTGGCAGACTCCGTGGCGTGCTGAGCAGCCACCGCTTTTTTTACGGGTACCGGATCCGGTGCCCGTGATGGCGTGACGCACGACACAGACCAACACGACGCCCCGGAGTCCACGGACCCGGGGCGTCGTTGCTGCCGGGGAACGCCGACTCCGGGACAGAACTGGGAGACCACCGAAATGTCCCATAACGCGATCAGCGAGGCAGCACCCGCGGTCCACGACCGCCAGAACGACGCCGGCACCGACCTCGCTGCACTACGCACCGAGATCGACTACCTCGACACCGAGATACTGCGGCTGGTACAGCGACGCACCGCGGTGTCCCAGGCGATCGGCAACGCCCGCAGAGCTGCCGGCGGTCCGCGGGTAATACACGGCCGCGAGATGGCCGTGCTGGACCGCTACCGAGAACTGGGCGCCGAAGGCCGCGAGCTGGCGATGCTGCTGCTGCGCTTGGGGCGGGGTCGGCTGGGTCACTAACAGATCCCGGCCAACCACCCGAGCCATCCTCCGCGGCACTGCCCTGCCCCGCCGAGGCACACTGGCAGCATGGTCCTCAATGTGATCGCCGTGCTCGTCGCGATTGCCGGGTTGCTGGCTGCGGCGGCGCATGGCGGATACCTCGCGATGCTGGGCTCGGCGGCGAGCAAGCGAGCCGGCGGTGAACCGGTGAGCGATTATGTCCGCAGCCGGATCCCGGTGGCCGGAGTGACGCTCGGTGTGGCGCTGCTGGCGCTGCTGCTCACCACCGGCGGCGCGGGTGCCGACGTCCTGGCCATCCTGGCCGGGGCCGGTAGCGGTGTGATGGGTTACCAGGCCCTACAGAGCACTCGGACGCGCTACCGCAGCGGGGGCTGAGCTAATCGGGGCACCGCCCGTCCCGCCGGACCTACCGGACACCGAAGCGCTTCTCGGGTGCCCGGTCCCGGGAATGGCGCAGGCCTTAGCCTGAGCACGTGTGCAAGGAGTGCAGTTAGGTGAATGCCGATGCCCGGCTCGTCGCCGGTCGCTACCGCCTGGAACAGCAGATCGGTACCGGCGCCATGGGCGTGGTCTGGAGAGCGCGCGATGAAAGGCTGGACCGCACGGTAGCGATCAAGGAGCTGCTGATGCAGCCCGGTCTCGCCGAGGCGGACGCGCAGACGGCCACGGCCAGAGCGATGCGAGAGGGCCGAATCGCAGCGCGCTTGCAGCACCCGAACGCCATCTGCGTCTATGACGTGGCCCTTGATTGCGGCACCGGCTCCGGTGCCCTGACCGGGGATCAGACGGTGCCCTGGCTGGTGATGGAATACCTGCCATCCCGCAGTCTGGCCACGGTTCTCGCCGAGCATGGGACGCTGGCGCCGCGCGAGGCAGCCAGGATCGGCCAGCAGGTCGCCGCAGCGCTCGCCGCGGCCCACGAAGCCGGGATCGTGCATCGGGACGTCAAGCCGGGCAACGTTCTGCTCGGCTATGACGGGATGGTCAAGATCACCGACTTCGGGATATCCCGAGCGAGCTGGGATGCCACCGTAACCTGCACCGGCGTGCTGGCGGGCACGCCCGCGTACTTCGCTCCAGAGGTGGTCCGTGGCGAGCCGCCCGGGCCGGCCGGCGACGTGTTCTCGCTAGGCTCGACGCTCTACACCGCGGTGGAAGGCGAACCGCCGTTTGGGCTGGACGACAACGCCCTGGCGCTGCTGCGGACCGTCGCTGAAGGCCGGGTACGCCCCCCACAGCGAGCCGGGCCGTTGTCCGCGGTGCTGATGCGGTTGCTGGCAGACGATCCGGCAGCGCGTCCCTCGATGAGCGAAGCGGTTGTGGCGCTCGGTGCGGCAGCAGGGCACGGGGCGCTTGGCGCCTCCCCTCACGTCAACCCGACGATGACCACACCAACACTCAAGCGCCCAGGGACCGCCGCACCCACCCCGGCTCCACCCACCGCGGTGGACCTACCCACCGTCGGCCCCCCGAAGGCTCCGGTGTGGCGAGGGCCGGTGGCCGACCGCATCCGGTGGTGGCGGCGGCCAGCGGTGCTGTTCGGGACCGCCGGCTGCCTTCTCCTGGTCGCCGTGATGCTGGCGGTTGCCTCCAACGGGGCGACCGTCGGACGTGGCCAGCTCACTGCCGGGCCCGCATCCCCCCCAGCTCCCGCCGCACCGAGACCGGCGCCGGAACGTCCTGCGCCACCCGCCCAGCTGCAACCCGTCCAGCCGCAACCCGCCCAACTGGAGGAAGCCGTCCGCACCTACTACGGCCTGCTGCCCGAGGACACTGCCGCAGCGTGGCAGTTCCTCGGTGCTGCCGAACGCGTCAAGGCACGCGGTCTCGCCGGCTACACTCAGTTCTGGGATGAGATCGACCAGGTCAGCATCCGCGGACCGGTGGCCGTGCAGGGCGACACCGTGCTGGTGAACCTCTTGTTCGAGCCGACAAACCGGAAGCGAACCTTTGAGCGGTACCGGCTCACCATGGGCAGCTCACCCGACGGCGAAATACTGATCGAGTCCGCCGCAAGGATAGGCGGACTAGCACTCACCGCCGCGGAAACCGACCGCTGACTTCCCGACGTCGAGCGAGGAGCACGCGTCACTACACCAGGCGGCGGTCGGAAGCCCAGCGGGACAGCTCGTAACGGTTGGACAGCTGCGTCTTGCGCAGCACCGACGACACGTGGGTCTCCACCGTCTTGATCGAGATGAACAGCTCGGCGGCGATCTCCTTGTAGGCGTAGCCGCGGGCGAGTAGGCGCAGCACGTCACGCTCGCGGGGAGTGAGCAGGTCCAATTCTGGGTCACCGACCGGCGCCGCTCCGGGCCGTTGGGCAAAGGCATCGAGCACGAATCCGGCCAGCCGTGGGGAGAACACCGGGTCACCCGCGTGCACCCGGCGCACCGCGTCCACCAGCTCACGCCCGGAGATCGTCTTGGTCACGTACCCGCGGGCACCGCCCCGGATCACCGCGATCACGTCCTCAGCGGCATCGGACACCGACAGCGCGAGGAACACCACATCGGGCTGCCTGGTACGGACCCGGCGCAGGACCTCCGCGCCGCCACCGTCGGGCATGTGGACATCCAGGAGCACGACATCGGGGCGCAGGTGCGCTATCCCGGCGACAGCCTCGTCCACGGAACCGCCCTCGCCTACCACGACAACCGGCGGCACGCCCGGTTCGGCGGCACCAGCCCGGGCCAGCTCGGCCTTTACTCCGGTACGGAACAACGCGTGGTCGTCCACCAGGAAAACCCGCAGACCCGCCTCCGCGGGACCAAGTGCGTCGGCGGTCATCACGCCGCCTCCGCGGGACCAAGTGCGTCGGCGGTCATGTTTCCTCCCCGCCGTTGCGGACAGCGATGGCCAGTTGGACCTCGGTGCCCTCACCGGGCGCGGTACGCAGGGTCACAGTGCCCCCATGGCGTTCCATCCTGCCCCGGATCGAGTCCGCGAGCCCGTGGCGATCGGCGGCGACGGCTGCCGGATCGAATCCCCTGCCCCGATCCCGGACGAAAACGTGCACCTGCCCGGGCTCCACCTCGGCATAGACGCTGACCTCGGCGACCCCGGCGTGTTTGGCCGCATTGATCATCGCCTCGCGGCTGGCCTGCACCAGCGCGGGCAGCGGTTCCTCCAGCGCGCAGTCACCCACCACGACGGTCTGCATGCCCACCGCGTAGGTGTCCTCCACCTCGCCGGCGGCGGCGTGTAGGGCAGCGGCGAACGCC